>PWZC01000077.1 GCA_003567615.1 Gemmatimonadota bacterium
CACGGAATCGACTGGCCCGCCCTCATGCAGATCGGCGTTTCGCACCCCACCGGTAACGGGGCAGCGGACGCAGGTGAGGAGCTCCCCGGAGCGCCATGAGGAATACGACGACCCTGGGTGCCTCGGCATCCCCGTCGCCTCCCGTGGCCCATCCTCCGGCTCCACCTCGCCTGACCCGGGCCGCCAGCCAGGCGCTGGAGGCCTTCCGGGACGGGTGGGGTGGAGCGGACCCCGCCCTCCGGATCCGTGCTGACGGGTCTGGAGGCGGGGGGACGGCACCGGACCTCTTCCTGGGCTTCGTCGAGCGAGACTCCTCGCTCGACCCCGGGGAGGTGGAGGTGGCTGTCCACCCGTATCCGATACGAATCGATCCGGCTTCGGCCCGGCGTCTGGTCTCCTGGGAAGTTGATTTCGGGGAGTCGGACGGTCATCGGGGGTTTCGCCTCCGCCCGGGCCGCTGCGCGGGTCCTTCCTCCCTGGCTCAGAAGGTCGAGGAGGCGCTGGATCAACACGTCAATCCCCTGGTGGAATCCCACGGAGGGGCCATTCATCTGCTGGAGGTTACCGACGACGGTACCGCCAGGGTCGAGATGCGAGGCGGGTGCCAGGGGTGCGCCGCCGCCCGGGATACCCTGACCGATCTGGTCACCCGGATTCTCCTGAAGGACGTCCCGGGCCTGTCCCGGGTCGAGGATGTAACGGATCACAATGCGGGGAAGAATCCCTTCCTCGTTTCCCTCACAGTGGGCCGCTAGCCCGGGAGAATGCCCATGAGTTGGCTGCTTCCCATGCTCGCGGCGCTGGCCGCGTGGTGGGCTGGAACCCTCACCGTCATGGTCCTGTCGCGGATCGGCGGGACCGGTCGAAGGTTGGCCATTCGCGGAGGGTGGGTCCTGGCTGGACTTCTCATTCCCATGCTTCTGCTCCTGCATCCGCAGGATTCCCCGGCTGCCGCCTACCTGGGCTTCGCCGCGGGGCTGGCGCTCTGGGGATGGCAGGAGCTGCTCTTCCTGCAGGGGGTGGCCACCGGATCCCGGCAGGCGCCGTCTCGGCCTGGCCGGACGGGTCTGGGTCGGGTCAGGGAGGCCGTGGAGGCGGTGTCCCATCATGAAGCGGGGCTCTTTGCCACCCTCCTGGTTCTCGCCCTTGTTTCCGTCGGGGCGGCGCTACCCGTAGCGCTCTGGACCTTTGGCGCCCTGTGGGTACTTCGCCTGTCGGCCAAGCTCAATCTCTTCTACGGGGTCCCCCACCCCAACGGACATCTCTTTCCGCCGAGGATCCGCCACCTGGCCTCCTTCCTCGGACGGCCCCGCAGGAGTCTCCCTCTGCTGGTCTGCATCGGGGGCTGGTTCGGACTGGCCACCGGTCTCTTCATCAGCGGAGTGGCCCACGACGGCACCGGGCTGTCCACCGCCCTCCTCCTGCTGGCCGGTCTGGTGGGGCTGGGAGCACTGGAGCACCTGGCCTTCCTCTTCCGCCTTCCGCTGGAAGAGCTCTGGGGTTGGGACGTGGATGATTCACCGCAGCAGGGACCCATGCCGCGAGACCGGAAGGCCATCGAAGGGCTGTTCTGATTCCCCTGGTGCGCTGTTTCGTCTCCGCTGGATCCTACCCGTTTACCGCCTCTCCCGTCTCGTCGCCTCCGGCTTGAGCCCGACTCCCGACCACCCGCTCCACGAGCGGTTCCAGGGCATCGGTGAGGGTGGGTCGACCCAGTACCTGCAGATCATAGCGGATCCGGGTATGGGGCACGGGGATCCGTAGAAGGCGGGAGATGTCGATGGGAGTCCCCACGGAGATCGCCTCCACCCCACCGTCCCGGCAAGCCATGTCCAGGGTAGCCTGCAATTCCCGGATCTGGCGATCGCCGTATCCCATGGCCGGGAGCGCCTCCGCCAGGTGCGGATAGGCACGGAACGTCTCCACCAGCCCACCCTGGGCAAAGGGTCGGGGGTCCACCAACTCTGCCGCGCCCGCCCGGCGGGCGCCGAGCCACCCCGCCCCGTAGGACATTCCGCCGTGGGTCAGGGTCGGTCCATCTTCCAGCGCCAGGACGCGACGACCTCGGAGCACCTCGGGATCGTCGGCAATGGGTGGAGAAGCGGCCTCCAGGAGCAGCGCTTCGGGGCGGATCCGCCGCACCGTCTCCCGGGTGGCCCAAACACGCTCCGGCTCCGCCGAGTCCACCTTGTTCACCACCACCACCTGGGCCAGGCGGAGATTGGTCTCACCGGGATGGTAGCGCATCTCATCACCGGATCGGTGGGGGTCCACCACGCAGATGGTGAGGTCGCTCGCCAGGAAGGAGGTGTCGTTGTTTCCTCCGTCCCAGAGGAGGACATCGGCTTCCGCTTCGGCAGCTTCTAGGATCCTGGCGTAGTCCACCCCGGCCCAGACCGTGCCGCCGGCGTCGAGGTGGGGCTCATACTCCTCCCGTTCCTCGATGGTCACATGGTGGCGCGCCAGGTCGTCGGGGTGGGCGAAGCGTTGGACGCCCTGTGCCTCCAGATCTCCATAGGGCATAGGATGCCGCAGGATCCCCACCCGCAGGCCTTGGCTCTTCAGGTGGGCGGCCACAGCCCGGGAGGTCTGACTCTTCCCGGCTCCAGTGCGGGAGGCCACTACCGCCACCACGGGAAGGCGGGACCTGAGCTGGGTCCGCCTTGCGCCCGGAAGGATGAAATCCGCTCCGGCGGCATTCACCCGACTGGCCAGGTGCATCACCTGCTCGTGGGAGATGTCCGAGTAGGCCATGATGCATCGCTCCACCCCGAGCTCGTCGATGAGGCCCTCCAGCCCGTCTTCAGGGTGGATGGGGATCCCCTCCGGATAGAGGGGGCCCGCAAGGGCGGCCGGATAGTGGCGGTCGGCGATGTTGGGGATCTGCTGCGCCGTGAAGGCCACCACCTCGGTCCCCGGATCCTCCCGGAAGAGGACATTGAAGGTGTGGAAGTCCCGCCCGGCGGCGCCGAGGATCAGGGTTGGGATGCGATGGGCCATGGGGTCTCCGGGGTGAGATGGGCAGGAGGGAGGACCAGGGGTCTCAGGCTTCCCGAAAGGTCGACGGGTAGTGACACCCGGCGCAATGCGCAGGAGCCACAGTCCTGCCCTCCCGGGGCCGGCCTCGTCCAAGTCTTCCGGCCCACACAATCCGAAAAGTTGTTATGCTTTTCCGCCAATGATTTCGCCGTCACCTTGGAGCCCGGGGCCGCGGCCCCGCCGGTGCGGCGCTTGCTTACCACACGCCCGGAGACCATGCCTTCCATTCGCTTCATCCTCGTCCTCGTCCTCTCCTTCTTCTCCTTCGTACCGTTGATCCCCGGGACGGTGCAGCCCCTGGAGGCCCAGAGTTCCCCGGAACCCGGAACAGTGGTCACTGTGAACGACGATGTCGTCTTCCGGTTCGGAGGGGTGGTGCAGCCGCGACTCAGTTGGACCCGGGACCACCGGGCCGACGAAGAGTCCCTCGGGTTCGGTGTCCGTCGCTACCGCCTCTACACGCTGGTGGATGTAGGAGATCGAATCGGGATCTTCGCCCAGTTGGAGGGTGGCGCCGCGGCAGGGTCCACGGCCTTCATCGACCTCGAGGCTTCGCTGCAACTGGACGAAACGTGGGACGTGTTCGCCGGTCGGATCATCGGGCCCCAACCCCGGGCCTACGCCCTGACCCTGCTGCCCAACCTGGACGGGATCGACCGGCCGGTCATCTCCGTGGCCTGGGCCAATCGGACTCTCGGGGCGGATGGACGGACATACGGAGCCGGTCTCCGGGGACGGGGTGCGGACTGGGAGGCCCGAGCCGTGGTGCACAGCGGTACGAACCAACGCAATGTCCGGGGAGAAATCGCGGACGGGCGCCCCGCTCGGCCCCAGGGCACGGGCATGGCCACCGCAGGCTACCTGACCTGGCGACCTTCCGGTTTCGAAGGGCTGGAATTCGGCGGGCATGTGGGCTACAACCGTTCACGGAATGCCCTGACCC
>PWZC01000212.1 GCA_003567615.1 Gemmatimonadota bacterium
GACGGGGGATTCCGCGGCCTCGTGATCCGGTGCGAGGTGAAGGGGACGGAGTTCCTGGAAGACGGGGAGCGGGTCCGAACCGGGGCCGGCGTGGAGGTTTTCCCCGACCTCATCGTGGACACGGTGGGTCGGGGGCTCGGCGGGCTGCATCACTTCGTGGGAATCCCCTCGACGGTGGGAGGCGCGCTCTGGCAGAACCTCCACTTCCTCGCCCCCGCCCCGGGGCGGGAACGTACCGTCTTCATCGAAGAGGTGCTGGAGTCGGCGGAGCTTCTCACCGAGGAGGGAGAGCGTCGGACGGTGGGGGTGGACTACTTCCGGTTCGGCTACGACGACTCCATCCTGCACCACCGCAATGACGTGGTGCTCTCAGCCACCTTCCGTCTGGAACCGGCGCCCATTCCCGACCTCCGAAGGGTCATTCGGGAGAACCTCGCCTGGCGGGACGATCGACACCCGGATCTGTGGCTGTATCCCTGTGCCGGATCCATCTTCCAGAAGATCGAGGGGGTGGGGGCAGGCCGGCTCATCGACCAGTGCGGGTTGAAGGGGAAGGTCCACGGCAACGCCGCCATCTTCCACCGGCACGCCAACATCATCGTGAATCTGGGGGGGGCCCGCGCCGCCGAAGTCCGCTGGCTCATCGATCTGGCCCAGGAGACGGTGGCCCGCGAAACGGGTTACGAACTGGTTCCCGAGATCGGATTCATCGGAGAGTTCTAGCCACAGGCGGGGCCTACCCGGCCCACCCTCCGGGTAGCGTCCCTCCGGTGGCACCCAGCCAGGTCGCCACCGTCCACCCCAGCGCCGCCAGGTGCAGGACCAGGAAGAAGATCAGTCCGGCCCGAGGCAGGGAGGCCTTCTCCACCCGGAGGTTCAGGAGAACCAGGGCGATGGGGAGCACCAGGAGCCACCCCATGCGCGGAAGCAGGTACTCGGCCAGGAGTGGGAAGGTATCCACGATGATCTGTTCGCCCCGAAGCCCCCCCCGGGCCCGCACGGCGATCCTGGTCAGGAGGGGCACCAGCACCATGATGTGGGGAAAGATCAACACCGCATTGATGAAGAAGAGCCCGCCCCCTCGGGTCTCGATCCAGGGGTCGTCCCGGCTCTCGAGGGTGGGGAGGTCGCCCACCCCACCCCCCGCCGATCCGCCCCGGCCTTCCGCACCGCCTCTCTCCGAGAATCTCCCTGCGCGACTCGACACGGGGGCTACTCGAACGCTCCCGTGCGGCCGATGAGGACCGGTCGGTCCTCGGCCCCGGCCCCGTGGATGGCATTGAAGAAGAGGCGGTAGGTGCCGGTGGGCTGGGCCCGGAACTGGGGCCTGAAGCCGATGAGCACAGCTTCTCCCTCCCCGACCCGGGCGCGAACCACCGCCGGGCGCCCGGCCAGGTGGCTCCCCGCTCCGATCTCCCACCCGCTCATCAGGATGGCCTCCTCGGCGTAGCGGCCCACCACATCCACCCGCTCCGGATCCAGCACTTCCCAGGCCCGGGAATTCTGGAAGAATGCGGCCGTCTCTTCGGGGGTGCCGTAGGCGATGGGGTGGGTCTGGTCGAAGACGGTACGGATCAGGGAGCCGGGCACGAAGAACTCTTCCCGGGGAAGGGCCACGGTGGCATTGGCCACCGGGAGACCCAGGGCGTCGATGGCGAAGTCCCCGGCGCCATCGAAGGTCACCAGGGTTCCACCGGCCTCCACCCAGCGCCTCAGATTCTCCACGCCCTCGGCTTCGATCCCTCCGACGTACGGATCGGGCATAGAGCCGGGCTGGTGACCCTGGAGAATGGAGTTGGCATTCTGGTCCGAGAGGACGATGACGTCGTAGGCCTCCAGCTCACCCCGCTGGAAGTGGGCATTCCGGAGGGTGTCCACCGGGAACTCGTGCTCGTGGAAGATGAAGCGGGTCCACCCCTCGTCCATGTTGCCGGTCCAGGGCATGTAGAGCCCCAATCGCGGCGTCCGGAGCGCCACCGTCTCACCCGGGGGGGGGCCGGGGATTGCCACGACCCGAAGCCCCAGCTCCTCCGCCACCCCCCGGACCCGAGCTTCGGTGCCGCTCCCCGACTCCACCACGAAGGCGCCGGGATCGAAGGCCACTCCCGAAGCTTCGAAGGCGTCGGTAACCAGATGCACCCGGTCGCCGGCGGCCTGGAGCCGGTTGACCGCGACCCGGGCGGCATTTCGCCGCGGCGAGAGGACCCATCCGAACCCGGACTCACCCACCACCGACGAGGTGGGCACCGGAGCCAGGTCAACCGCCTCGACCCGGGCCTGGAAGGACTCGTCCACCCGGACCACATTCACCGCCATCTGCATGGGGAGGGTCCATCCGGCCAATCCACCGTAGGGGGGCTCCGGGGGACCGCCCGGATAGATCTCCCGCTGCGGGTGCCTCTGTGGCTCCATGAGGTCCACGAGATGGGGCCGGAAAGCCTGCCCGGCAAAGGCCACATAGGTCCCTTCCGGCCAGCGCGCTCCGTTGGCCTCGAAGGCCTCCGTGGCCCGATGGATCTCCACCCCGCCCCGGCGCAGCACATTGATCATCTCCACCGCCTCGCCACGGTCCCACTGATCCTCGGCGGGGATCAGGTAGGCGAAGGGCCCACCGGCTTCTCCGTCCCGAATCTGCTGACGACCCATCCGATAGATGTTGAAGAGCCAGTCTTCCCGAAGCCGGGACCCGATGTCCAGCGCTCCAATGGACGAGACCAGATGGTACTCCATGGATTCCGAGAGACGGGACCACCCTCCCCGCCACGGGTTGGTGTAGTGGATGGACGGCTCGGTCATGGACAGCTCCCGGCTCCCGGCCCGGATGGTCTCCGGGAGGGAGTCGGGGTGGTGGTAGACGGGCGAGGCGTACCGGTGCGTCACCTCCGAAAGGATTCCCACCTGATTGTGGAAGTAGGGGGCGGTGCGCATTCCACCGTTCCACCACATGGTGAAGGTGAGGCCGGACACCACGCCCGGCATCTCCAGCTCCTCGAAACGCTTGGCCATGTGCTCGCCCACCATGTTCACGCCCCGGACCACCAGGGGGTGGATGTTGGGGTTCACCGGGTCGGCGAAGGGCGGGATGAAGATGCGGGTGGGGAAGGGGGAGTGCTGGTGGTGGTTGAAGATGATCTGCGGGTACCATTCCTCCCAGAGCTGGCGGGCGATGACCTGCACCTCCTGCTGCCGCAGCATGAACCAGTCCCGGTTGATGTCGTGGCCCACGTACTCGTGCCAGACCTCCGGGGTGGAGGTGAACTCGTGCTCGGTACGGGCCACCCCCCGGTACCAGTCCACCATGACGGTGTGGCCGTCCGGGTTCATCATGGGCATGAGGAGCAGGATCACATCATCCCGTATGCGCCGGGTCTCGTCCGATTCATCGGTGGCCATGTGGTGGGCCAGGAGCGGGGCGAACTGCGCCACCGCCACCTCCGCCGAGTGCATCCCGGCGTCGACCCAGACGATGGCGCGCCCGTCCCGGGCCAGCTCCCGGGCCTCGTCTTCCGTCAGATCCCGGGCCCGGGCCAACCGCCCGGCGATCTCCTTCCAGTGGTCGAGACGGGCCAGATTCTCCTCCGAGGAGATGTAGAGGAGGTACATGGGCTCACCCCGGA
Source organism: Gemmatimonadota bacterium (assembly GCA_003567615.1). Lineage (GTDB taxonomy): Bacteria > Gemmatimonadota > Gemmatimonadetes > Longimicrobiales > Gaopeijiaceae > PWLA01. The sequence continues at coordinate 3,618 of PWZC01000212.1, forward strand.
TGGAGCGGCCGATCTCCTCCTTGAGGACCCGGGGGCTCGTCTCCGCCAGCGCTTCGTAGTAGGCGTAGAGCTGCTCCAGATCCGCCAGCATGTAATCCGACCCGAGCTCGAAGCCCACAACCTCATCGGGGTGGGGAACTTCCTGGGCCACACCGGAGGTGGGGATTCCGGTCCAGAGCAGGAAGAAGAACACGGCCCACATGGAGAGGGAAGCCGATGTGGGGAGGGAAGGTGGACGGCGAATGGAACGAGGCATGGGCATCAGGGCGTTTTGCGGGGAGAAGAAGGGCCCCGGAGGCGCTGCAGGGGATGGATGGAGGTTACACACGCCGTCCCGGTGTCGTCAATCA
>PWZC01000009.1 GCA_003567615.1 Gemmatimonadota bacterium
ACGCCCTCGGTGATCCACGCGGGGGCAGGCTCGCCCTTCAGGTAGTGGGCGAACCATTCATGGGTCCGGCGATAGTAGTCGAGCTGGTTCGGTCGCTGCTGGAGACTGTGGTTCTCGCCTTCGTAGACCAGGAGGACGAAGTCACGATTGGCCCGGCGGGCGGCGTTGTAGAACTCCACCCCTTGGTTGAACTCCACGGCACCGTCCTTGTCACCGAAGGCCATGAGGAGGGGGGTACGCATCTCGGTGATGTGATGCACCGGCGAGTTGGCCCGGTATGACTCGAAGTCTTCCCACCAGGGCACCTCCATGCGCCCCTGGGAGATCTCGAAGATCCGGGCGTCGGTGCTCCCGGTGTTCCAGTAGAACGAAAGGTACATGGAGACCAGATTCGTGAGCGGGGCACCGGCCACGGCAGCGGCGAACCGGTCCGTCTGGGTCACGGCGAAGGTGGTCTGGTACCCGCCCCAGGAGTGACCCAGGATCCCCACCCGTTCCGGATCGATGTGCCCGGTGGCCAGCGCCGCGTCCAACGCCGGAAGCACCGACTCCATGAAGGAGAGGCCCGGATTCCGGGGCCGGTAGACGATGTCCGGCCGGAGCACGAAGTACCCGGCCTGGGAGAAGGCGGTGACGTTGTAGGCGCTCCGCTGGCTGGGGTTCACCCAACTGTGCAGGCCCTGGGAGAGGCGCTCGTAGTGGTAGACCACCATGGGGTAGCGCTGCCCGGGCTCGAAGTCGGCCGGGAAGGTGAGGATCCCCTGAAGGGGCACGCCCCATTCGTTCTCGTACTCCACCAGCTCGCTCCGGCCCCACAGGAACTCATCGGCCACGAACTCGTTCACCCCCAGGACACGGGTGGAGCGGGCCAGATCGCCGTCTCCCACATGGAGGGCCGGCGGCTCGTCGTAGCGCTGGGTGATCCAGGCAAAGACGTCGGCGTCGTCGGCCCTGCTCAGCCGCCCCACATTGCGGTCGTCCAGGACCAGACGCTCCACCCCGGCGCCAGGGACGAGGCGTCCGTACCCGAACTGCTTCGTGACGTCGCCATAGAGGGAAACCCACCACGGCCCCTCGCGGGGGAGGAAGGGTTCGTCGTCGCCGACCCGGACAATGCGGTGCCGCAGCGCCTCCGCGGCGCCTTCCGTGAGGCGCTCGGCCTCCGCACCGTCGGGTCGGATCCGCCAGATGTCATAGCGGTCGTAGAGGAGGACGTACTCGTCGCCTTCCGTCCACCCCGCCACGCCGTACGGAGGCTTCTGAGGCACCACCACATCCACCTGTTCATTGGTGAAGGTGGCGGGAACGTCGCCGGTGAGGCTCCGGGAGGTGCCCGTCTCCAGGTCGTGGATCCAGTACTGGTCGTCCATGAAGTGAAGGTACCAGCGGCCGCCGGGGCTCCCCCCCCGTCCATGCTCCACCCGCTCCGCCACCGGGGTCCGGGCCCCCGTGTCCAGATCGATGCGGTAGATGTCCTGGTAGATGGGCCCGAACATCCGGTCCGCGGCGTAGGGAGCGGCGTCCGAGAGGATCGCCACCCGCTCGTCGGCAAGGAGGGTCACCGCTTCATCCCGCTGACCCCCGCCCAGGAGCACCGGCTCGCCCGCCAGGGGCCAGGCCGCCAGATGGCTCCGGTTTCGCTCCTGGTTGGCCCGGACGCGTTGTTGCGGCACCGGATCCACGTCCCGGGCGTGCCAGATCTCCAGGCCCGGCGCCTCATCCTCGCCCCGGACGCGGGCCCGGGACGCCCGGCTCTCGGGTTCGGCGGCCTCGTCGGCCACCCCATCCCCCTCGTCGGCCTCGTCCCCTTCCCCATCGTCCGACGCCTCATGGGGCTCCCGCTCCCGAACCCCGAAGAAGAGGCGACTCCCGTCCGTGGCCCACCGGAGTCCGCGGGCCGTCACCACGCCGTGGGAGCCTCCCGCCACGGCTCCGTCCAGGACGACCGGGGATGTCCCCCCGTCCCGCCCGACGTCGCGCCAGGCCAGAACCGAATGCACCGTGTCGCCCCGGATGGAGTCCGGGTCCACTCGCATGAGTGCCAGGTCCGTGCTGTCGTCCCGCCAGGTGACGGAGGTGAAGCGGGCCGACTCGGAGCGCAGGGTACGGATCCGGCCGGTCCCGGCTTCGAAGAGCCGCAGACCGTTCCCCGCCATCCCCGCGGCATCGGTGACCAGCGCCAGAAGCGCCCCCTCCGAGGCCCACGCGGCCTCGGCCACATTCCCGAAGTTCACATCCACCCCGGTGGCCAATTCCCGTACCACCAGATCGGAGCCCCCATGGTCCTGGTTGTTGCCGCCCTGCCGGTACCGGCGCATGAAGAGGTGGGCGCCGTCCGGAGAGAAGGAGAAGGCCTGAACCCCCTCGATGCGCTCTTCTTCATCCGTGCCGAGCTGGTGAAGGACAAGATCGTTTCGGGATGCGCCACGATTCCCGCCGGAACGCTCCCGCTCGGTCGCGGAGGGCTGGACCACCACGACCACCCATCCTCCCCCCGGCGAGAACTCCACCCGCGCTCCATTCGCCACCACCCGGGGCTCCCCCCCTACCACGCGGTGGATGCGGACCTCCCCGTCCTCTTCCACCCGTGGAACCACCACACCGGCCCAGGCCCCGTCCGGAGAGAGGGAGACGGCTCCCAAGGTCTCGAAACGGCCGAAGTCCGCCGCAGCGAGGGTTCGACGCTCGTCCGCCGGCATGGGTTGGGCCGTCGCCGCCAGGGCGGGCAATAGGCCCAGGACGAGAGCCAGGAAGAGACGTCCGGTGTGACGCATCACGGGAGAGCGGGGCATGACGGACTCCTGCGGGAGCGAAAGGTTCATAGGTACCCAGGATAATTGACCCAACTCCGGTGTGGGGCCACCCTTCCTCCATGGAACCGCTTACCGTGATCCTCGCCGCGCTGGCCGTGCTCCTGGTTGCCGGGGGCCTCCTGGGAGCCTTCCTCCCGGTGGTGCCCGGGCCTCCCCTCGTCTTCCTGGGTCTCTGGCTGGGTGCCTGGCTCGGAGACTACGATGACGTGAGCGGTCGCGTCGTCCTCCTGCTGGCCGGGATCACGCTGCTGGCGATCCTCCTGGATCTGGTGGCAGGCGCGCTGGGCGCCCGACGGATCGGGGCGAGCCCCTGGGCCGTGGCCGGGGCCATGGGAGGTGCCCTGGTCGGCATTTTCTTCGGCCTGCCCGGGGTCATCCTCGGACCCTTCGTCGGAGCGGTGGCCGGCGAGTTCCTGGCCAAAAGGGATCTGGCCGGAGCCGCCGATGTGGGATTCGCCACCTGGGTAGGGATCCTGGTGGGAGCCCTGGCCAAGGTCGGGCTCTCCCTGGTCATGGTGGCCATCTTCGCCCTGGCCTGGCTCCTCTGACCGCTGGGTGGTCAGGCGGCGACCCAGGCCCGGAGTATCCCCTCCTGCCAGAGGATGAGGATCACCAGGACGAAGGCGGCCAGCACCAGCCAGAGGCGCCAGGGCCGCCGCTTGTCGGCGTAGGGATCCACCAGGCTCCGGCTCGAGCCAGGGGGCAGGGCCGCCACACCCGTGAGGGCCGCTCCGAAGGGGACATTGATCCGGGCCCGGGCGTTCACCGCCCACCCGTTGGCATCCAGGAGCGGGCCCAGGCTCCGCCGGCGGAGCGTGAGGAAGGCCAGGAGCATGGACGGGCCCGAGATGAGGAGGATCACCCCGGCGATGACAAGCGGCACCTGCCAGAGCGAAAGGGTGAAGAGACCCGCCAGGATCGCCACCAGAGCGGTCCCGATGGCGCCGATTGCCAGCCCGATGGCAGCGAAGATCCCGGCGAACTTGGCGATATCGAAGGCCTGGGCCCCGGCGGACGGTGACTCGCCCCCGCCCCCTTCACCACCCCCCTGGACGCGGCCGGCGGCCTCGCCGACCCCGGCCTGACTCCGGGCCTCCACCGCCTGGTCCCGGGAGGCGGCGAACTTCCGGAGCTGCTCCTCCGCGAACCGGGC
>PWZC01000122.1 GCA_003567615.1 Gemmatimonadota bacterium
CCGAAGGGGAAGGGCACCCGGCCCACCGCCGACCGGGTCCGCGAAGCCTGGATGTCGGCCATGGGACCGTCCATCCCCGGAGCCCGGGTGCTGGACCTCTTCGCCGGGTCCGGTGCCCTGGGGCTCGAGTGCCTTTCCCGCGGCGCCCGAGAGGTGGTATTCGTGGAGCGAGCACGCTCGGCGCTCCGGGTGCTCCGGGCCAACATCGAGGAGTTGGAGGCGCACCATCGATGTCGCGTGGTGGTGGGCGATGCGCTGACCCTGGCCGGCTCACTGGAGCCGGGGGCTTTCGATCTGGCCGTGGCCGATCCATCGTATGACAGCGGAGACGCCGGTCGCCTGGTGGAACTCTTCCGCAGGACCCCCTTCGCCGGGCAACTGTGGCTGGAACACCGGAGCCGGGACCCCATCGCCGAGGGCGGTGGGGGACGAACCCGAAGCTATGGCGACACGGCCCTGACCACCCTTGACGCACCGAACTGGGACGGGCCGACTCGAGTCCCGGTGGACCTGGACGCATCTCTCGCGGGCCCGGACGAGTCCGACCAGGACCCGGCGCTTTCCGATCCGGACGGGGGATTGCCCGAATCCGACCCTCCGCACGACGAACTGCCATGAATTCATCGCGACCCATCATCGCCCTGTATCCCGGCTCCTTCGATCCCGTGACGCTGGGTCACGAAGACATCGCCCGACGCACCCTCAAGGTGGTGGACAAGGTGGTGGTGGCGGTGGCCCACACCTCCACCCACTCCAAGCGCCTGGCATTCCCCGTGGAGGAACGCCTCGAGATGCTGAATGAGGTGTTCGCCGACGATGACCGGATCGAGTGCGCCTCGTTCCAAGGTCTCATGGTGGAGTTCGCCAAGGCAGTGGGGGCCAGCGTGGTGGTGCGGGGTCTGCGAGCAGTATCGGACTTCGAGTACGAGTTCCAGATGGCCCAGATGAACCGCGAACTCCACCCGGGCATGGAGTTCATCTTCCTGACTCCCGAGACCCACCTGTCCTTCCTCTCGGCCTCCCTGGTCCGGGAGGTGTCCGCGCTGGGAGGGGACGTCTCGTCCTTCGTCTCCCCGGCCATCATGCGCCGGCTCAGGGACCGGTACCAGCGGCAAGGAGCCTGATTGATGGATTTCATCGAGAGTATCCGCCGTCGGGCTCGGGAGCGTCCCCGGCGCATCGTTCTCCCCGAGGGGGAGGACAGCCGCACCCTGGAGGCGGCGGCCATCCTGCAGCGGGAGGCCCTGGTCGATCCTGTCCTCCTGGGGGACCCTCGCATCATCCGCGAGGGCCTTTCCCGGGCGGATGGGGACCCGAACGGTCTGGAGATCCTGGATCCCCGAAGCAGCGAGGGGACGGGAGAATATGTGGAGACTCTTCTGGAACTCAGACGGGCCAAGGGGATGGATCGGGGTGGCGCTCGTGAAGCGGTCCGAAGTCCCCTCATCCGGGGGGCACTCATGGTCCGTGCCGGGGAGGTGGACGGATCCCTGGCCGGAGCGGTCCACCCCACCGGTGACGTCCTTCGCGCCGCCTTCTGGTGCGTCGGGCCCGATGACGGGATCCGGACGGTTTCCTCGTCCTTCTACATGGTGGTGAAGCCTTTCCGCAGCCGGGAGCCCGAGATCCTGACCTTCACCGATTCGGCGGTGGTCCCGGACCCCACCGGCCCGCAGTTGGCCCAGATCGCGGCGGCGGCGGCCCGGGCGAGGCGTCGGATCGTGGGAGATTCTCCGACGGTGGCTTTCCTTTCCTACTCCACCAAGGGGAGCGGAGCCGGGCCGTCGGTGGACAAGGTTCGGGAGGCTCTGGCTCTCTTCCGCGATATGGAACCCGGTGTTCCGGCGGATGGGGAGCTGCAACTGGACACGGCACTGGTGGAGTCGGTTGCCCGTCAGAAGGCGCCCCACTCCGCCGTGGCGGGCGCGGCCAACATCCTGGTCTTTCCGGATCTGGATGCCGGGAACATCGGCTACAAGCTGGTGCAGCGTCTGGCCGGCGCCGAGGCGGTGGGGCCCATCATCCAGGGGCTCCGCCGCCCCTGCAACGACCTGTCCCGGGGCGCCTCGGTGGACGATATCGTGAACGTGGCGTGCATCACGAGTCTGACGGCGGCGTGAGCCGAGTTCGACCACAGAGTGACCGGGAGCATCGGCAACCTTGCCCGGTTCCTTGGCTTATGGGTAGCTTTCACGGTCTCCGGACGGCGGATTCCTCCGGAGCGGAGACTCCAACGAACATCCTTCCGGGTCCCTTTCGGACCCCAGGAGACTGACAAGAGCTATGGCGTTCGATGTGAAGCGGGAAACGGGTGAGGTGGTCATCGTCGATGTGGAGGGCCAGCTCATCGTGGGGAACCGGCAGGAGTTGAAGCAGGCGGTTCTGGCCGAATTGGAGGGCGGCGCCCGGAAGTTCCTGGTGGACTTCACCAACACCGGGTACATCGACTCCTCCGGCCTGGGGGTCCTCGTGAGCCTCTCCAAGAAGATCCGGGAGCAGGAGGGCGAACTCCGCCTCTCCAGTCTGAACGAGGATCTCAGGACCCTCTTCGAGCTCACCAAGCTCGACACCCTCTTCCGCATCGCGGATTCCCGGGAGGAGGGTTTGCAGGACTTCTGATCCGTCCCCGCCTCGGGGACCATGGGTCCCCCTGGCGGGTGTCCCGTGGGTCCAGGCATCATGTCCCCAGAGGAGGCGGCCGAGTTGATCGACAGAGAGTTGATTTTCGAACTCCCCAACGACCTGCAGTGCATCGAAGACGCGGTGGAGTTCGTGGTCTCGCGTTGTTCCACCTGCCAGGACGTGGCCCGAAAGCTCCGGTTCAACTTTCGGGTCAGTCTCGTTGAGGCTCTCTCCAACGCCATGATCTACGGCAACGGCCGCGATCCGGCGAAGCGGGTCCGACTGGAGGTCCGACTCCGGTCCGGCCGTCTGACGGCGCGGGTCACGGACCAGGGGCGGGGCTTCAATCCCCTTCGCGTGCCCGACCCTACGACCCCGGAGAATCTTCTGGAAGAAGGAGGACGGGGGCTCTTTCTCATGCGGAAGCTCATGGATGAGGTCCACTACAACGATCGGGGGAACTCGGTGACCCTCATTCTCCATCTGGCTGGTTCCGGGCCCTTCCAGGATCAAGCCACCGCATGACGTCAAACCGGACTTCCCGGGAGCTCCTCCCGGACCCGGTGGTTCAGGTCCTGGACGAGTATCGTCGCAATTTCCGCATGGAGTTGGGACTCTGGCTCCCACGGGACGACGATGGCCCCTTCCGCCTCTATCCCCGAAGTGGCCGGGCATCGAGCCCCCGCCCCGATTCCACGCTCCTCGAGGTTCCCACCCGAGGGGGCGTCGACCTCATCCTGGAGATTTCCGGGGAGGATTCGGAAACCCGGGGTGCCGCCGCCAACGCGCTGCGGACCACGTTGGAGCAGCTCTACCTCTACGCGGAAGAGGTGCGCTACTTCACCGCGGAGATGTCGGAGCGGTACGAAGAGATCAACCTCCTCTACTCCATTTCCGAGACGCTGGGCTCGCTCCTGCAACTGAAGGATGCCACCCGTCTCATCCTGTCCGAAGTCTGCGACGTCATGGGCGCCCGGCGGGGATCCCTCTGGGTCCATCGACCGGTGGAGGACCGCCTTCACCTGGTGGCCTCGGTGGGGGAGGGGGGGCGACAGGGACCACTTGCCGCCGACGACAATTCGGCCGTCACCGCCCAGGTGTTCAGAGATGGGCGGTCCATGATCCTCTCCTCCTACGCCGGCATGACGGGGGTCGAGGTGGCCGCAACGACGGAAGAGCCGGATGAGTCCATCCTGTCCGTCCCCATCCGATACACCCCGCCGGAGGACGATGCCCGCACTGTGGGGGTGATCAACCTCATCGGCCGCAGGCGTGGTGGGCGCTTCAGCGCATCGGATCAGAAGCTCCTCGCCGCCATCGCCTCACAGGTGGGGGCCGC
>PWZC01000198.1 GCA_003567615.1 Gemmatimonadota bacterium
GCCGTGGCATGTCTGCTCAGGCGCGCGTCTTCCCGGCCGTAGACCCCTCTGCAGGCGTAACTCCCGAAATGCTCCAGCTCGGTGACGGGCTGCCCGAAATGCTCCCGAGCGGCGGGCTGAAGCACATGGCGCTCCCAGATCGCCAGGGCCACCGCCGCCCGGCAAGAGAGGGTAAAGGGCTCCCCCACGGCAGCTGAGGTTGCTTCGATCCGGACCGCGTTGAAAAAGCCGCACCCCGGCCCCGTCACACGGTCAGGGACAGCGCCGTACGCCATCTCGGCCTCCTCGAGGACGGCGCGACAGAGCTCCGCATCGTCGGAGAGGCGGCCCAGCTTGAATCCTGTCAACCAGTTGGGGGACTCGGCAATCGTGATGGGCGCCCACGGGTTCCAACCGTCCGGAATTCTGACGGCGCCGGAGTGGAGGGCGTAGGCGAGGGCCAATGCCCCCACCCCGAGGAGGAGCAGGACGATGGTGGGTTTCATGGGATTGGTCGGAGCATGGACACCACCGCGCTGGCAGAAGAGGACGCCGGCCCGGACGGCCCGGGGACGTTCCACGCCCGTGCCCGCCGCCTCCGGACGGTGAAGCTTTGGGCCACCGGGAGGTCCCCACTGGACACCCGGGGGGCCGTCGTCGGATACGGAGCAGGATCCATTCCTCGGATCCTCGGAAGGGCAATCCGTATGCGGACGATGAAGGCCTGGTCTTGGATCCCTTAGAGGATGGGGTGGTTTCCCTGCTGGATGTGGTACTTGTCCTCCCCGCTCAGCTTCTCACTCACCGGCCCGGAGTCGTTCGGCGCCTACGGGCTCCTGATCGACCCCAACGGCACCTGGACCGGCCTCACGGGAACGACGGTGAACGAACCGTGAGGTCAGCGAACCCCCGAGGGAGCCTCCTGGCCCCTGATCAAATTTGCAACGCCCCCGGAAGGATCTTCAGAGTCCGAGGAGGAAGTGAGGGCGCTGTTTCGGCATGGATGTCCGGGCATCCCGGCCGCCTCCCCAGGAGACGACCGGACGGCACGGGGATTGCGACCTTCAGCTTGTCAGACCGCGCTGGCCACCAGGCCATCGTGGATTCTTCAGACCCAGGAGGTGCCCTATGTCCCCGCTCGAACCCGGTCCGTCCGCCATGCATCTCGTCCACACCATGTCCGGGGACCTTGTGCAGTTGGATGCGCTGATCGATCCTCCCCTGTCCGGGGCCGGTATTCCCCTGGGCCTCAGAGAGGGTGAGGTGGTCCAGTGCCTCCGAAACGATGCCCATGGGGTCCTCGTGGCCCGGGGCGATGGGACCCGCATCCTCATTCCTCCCCCTGGAGCCCAGCGGGTCCGCGTGCGGTGGTTTCCCGGAGTGCACGACGACGACGAGTCCGGCGCGGAACACCGTCCAGGGGTAAGGCAGACCGAGTGACGGGTGGAGAAGGGGGCGCCGCGATGCGGTGGTGGGACAAGTTCCTGATGTCGTTCCTCATCTGGGTCTGTGTCTTTCCCGGCGTCCTCATCCTCACCTACCTGTTCCGCTGGGTCGGGCTGGATCTGGCGCTGTGGCTCGAGATTCTCCTTTCCACGGCGCTCACCGTTCCTCTCATCACCGTCGTCGCCGCTCCGCAGGTGGAACGGATCATCGCCGCCGCCCACGAACAGACCCTGGCGGAGCTGAAGATGGACCAGGTTCGGGAGGCGGAGGAACTGGAGTAGCCGGGGCGGAGAAAGCAGCCGACCAGTCCGCCTTGATCTTCCGACCGCGCCGAACCTACTTCCGGGTCATGATGGACCAAGCCAGCGGATGGTGGTGGTGGACGGCAGTCCATGTCGCCATTGGGCCTCTGGGCGTGGCTGTGCGAGCGCCCTCCGCTCGATAAGGTGGGTGGGTACCGGTACTGAACCCTGGCGTTTGCCTGGAGCCAGGGCTCCGGGGGAGTCGAAGAAACCGACCTCAGGGTTCGTATGGAGGTCGAATTCCATCGGGTTCCGGTCACCGCCGACTGTCGGCCCGGCCCCACCGCCACTCCCGTCTTCGAGGCACCATGCACATCGGATCGCGCCCCTCTCCCGAGCCCGGGCTCGAATGCCCTATGTCCTGCCTGGAACGCCACAAGTCCGTCCTGCGACGACGCGGCCCCCCTACCCACTTGCGCGCACCTCTCTGCGGGCTCGGCCTGATTGCACTTCTGACCGCACTTCCGTGGGGTGGAGTCAGCGCCCAGGCCTCCGATGACCCCCCGGTGTCGCTGGAACTGGCGCAGCTGGTCTTCGATTCGGTGTGGAGCCAGGTGGCGAACGCCCACTATGACCCCGACATGGGCGGGGTCGACTGGGAGGGGGCCCGGGACGATCTTCGCCCCCGCAGCGACGAATCCTTCACCCGGTCCGAGCTGCGCCTCCGTGTTCAGACCCTTCTGGGGCGCATCGGGGAATCCCACTACACGGTGATCCCGGGAGAGTCCTGGGATCGGGCTGCCGCCGTCGCCTCCGACGGCGCCGACTCGGAAGAAGGTCGGACCTTCGGTGACCCTCTCGGGGTGCAGGTGCGCCTCTACGGTCATGACATTCTCATTGCCGGCGTGACTCCGGCCTCCGTCGCCCAGGAGGCGGGGGTCCGTCCGGGGTGGCGGGTCATCCGTCTTGGAGATCGTGAGGTGGCCGCCCGCATGGACGAGTTCGCCGAGGAAGAGATCGATGCACGGACCGCTCTCCTCCTGCAATCAGGCCTCCAGGACCAGTTCATGAACCCGCGAGCCGACCACCCGCTGGAACTGGTTCTCGAGGACGGATCCGGGACCCTTCACACCTTCGAGCTGACGCCCTCCGACGCCGGGAACGTCCCGCGCCAGGGCTTCGGCACCATCCTGCCCCCGCTGCCCTTCGAGTTCAGCCACCGACGCCTCCCGGTGGAAGGGGGATGCGTGGGGGTCATCTCCTGGTCGGTCTGGCTCGTCCCGGTGAGCGCTCGCTTCCAGGAGGCCATGGGCGAGCTGGAAGACTGCCGCGGGATCATCGTGGATCTCCGCGGGAATCTGGGGGGCATCGTGGGGACCATGAGCCAGGTGGGAGGGCGTTTTCTGACGGAAGTCGGTGTCCTGGGCACCCTCACCACCCGCGACAGCGATCTCCGAATCCAGGCTGAGCCGGTCCGGGTGACCATGGCGGGCGACGCCGTCACCCCCTTTCCAGGCCCCCTCGCCATCGTGGTCGACGGGCTCAGCATGAGCGCCTCCGAACTCTTCGCCTCAGGGATGCAGGCCCTGGAACGTGGGAAGGTTTTCGGAAGCCCCACTCCGGGGATGGCTCTGCCGGCTCGCACCGTCCCCCTCCCCGGAGGAGACTACCTGATGTTCGCCTTCGCCGACTGGACCGACAGCGCCGGCCGGCGGATCGAAGGGGTGGGCGTGACCCCCGACGTACAGGTACCCGTGGATCGGGATGCCCTCCTGGAGGGGCGAGACCCTCCCATGGAAGCAGCTCTGACCTGGATTCTCGGGAAGTGACGGATCTTGCCGGTGACCCAATGGCGTTGAACATCTGGAACAAAGAGACACATCGGCTCGTGGTTGCCCTTGCTGAACAAACGGGGGAGAGCCTCACCTGCCGCAGCCGAGTTCGCTCGCGAGGCCTATGGCCGTTTCGGCAAGGGGACGGGCTCGCCCGAGGTCCTGCACTACGGGGACGTCCTTTCCTACGGCGTTGCCCGAGCAGAAGACGAGCCGCTGCCATTCAAGGGTGAGGACATCTCCAAGACGGACGTCGCCTCCGTACGCAGGTAGAGCGTCGTGTGCCGGGGTCCGATGATCGCCACCTCACCCGAACCGGGAAGGATGGCGGTCACGGCAGACCGGAGCGCAGGGGGAAGTGGGTCCAGGGGCCACATGGGATCGGGAGGGGGGTGGGCTTCGCGGGGCACCGGCGCCCGGGTCCAGATCGGGCGCCGGTGCGACTTCGTGTTGGAA
>PWZC01000317.1 GCA_003567615.1 Gemmatimonadota bacterium
GCGGGTGATGCGGTGCATGTGCCATCTCTCCTGTATCTTTGGATCGTCTGTGCCATCGGGTGGTCGACACCGACGGTTGGTCGGTGTCCCCTTCGCTTCCACGTACGAGGGAGGAGGGTGGAAGTCTTCATCCCTGCCTTCATCCTGCGGGGGTAGGTGCCCAGGCTTTCGGCAGCCCGCCCGATTCCCGGCTCGGGGCCCCGTTCTGCCGGCCTCCCGACGGATCCGGCACCCCGTTCACCCCGTGGGGTGATAGGGGGTCCAGTCCCACGACGCAACCGTTGGAGCCAAACCCCGTGAAGCCCCTCACCCACCACGAGATCCTGACCTTGGTCGGCCCCTTCGCTGCCGCCGGGTATCGGGTGGATCTGGTGGGCTCGGATCGGGAGAAGCGAGAGCTGGCCTTCCGACCGTTGCTCCACGAACGAGCGGCCGTGCTCCGGGACGGCGCGGCTATGGTCCGGGACGGACCGGGTGTGCTCCGGGACGGACCGGCCGTGCTCCACGACGGATCGGCCACGGGCCCGGGGTCCTTCACCGAAACGCTCCGTCTGAGCCTTCCTCGCCCCGGGCGGGTTCATCTGGTGCGGACCCTTCGGACCGAGCTCGATGAAGGATCGAACGGCGACCAGGTCCTGGAGGCCGATGCCGAGGTGTGGGCCGACGGCGTGGACGACGCGTGGCGCGCCATTTCCACCTTCCCCCTGCACGTCCACTTCGTCCGGGAAGGAGCCATCCTGGTGGCGTTCAGCTATGCCCTGGAGCCCCCTTCTGCCGCTGGCTCCCCGGCCACCGGCGGCGTGGCCGGCCCCGATCCGGGCACCCATCCCGACGCCGGTGCCGCCCCGGGCACCCACCCAGAACACCACTTGGTGAAGGCCGAGGCCCGGATCGGCGAGCGCGCCGTCATCATGGACGCCACCCGGACGCCCGGGATGCCGGCGGATCTTCGGCTCCTGGCTCATCCCCAGGGGGACGCCGAGTTCCCCGACGACCTGGTGGCGGTGCTGGGTCGTGCCTGGCGACCGCTCCTCTCCACCGATCAGGGGTGGAAGACCACGGTGAAGCTCCCTCGCCGTGAGCCCGGGCGGAGCGAGGTGGCCCGGGAGCGCTTCCTCCGCACCGTGGATCACCTGGCCGGATGCTGGGCCGAGACGCCGGCGCACTTCCACCGGCGCTTCGTCGGGCAGCGCTGGAATGTCTTCCGACGACGCACCATCTGGATGCAGATCGGGGCTGTGACCCTGGCCATCCTCTTCTGGATGTTCCAGCAGGAGGAGATCGCGGCAGGGGGGCTCCTTCCCCTCTGGGTGAACAGCATCCCCCTTCTCCTTCTCATCGGAGCCTTCTTCTTCTGGTCGTGGGATGTGCCGTTGCTGGAGTTCCCGCCCATCCCCCGGGAGCCTCGCGTCGACGGGTGGAACGCCCGACCTTGACGAGTCCGAACGCATTCTCCGAACGAGGAAGCTGATGCAGGGAAATCCCATGAATGTGCCGGCGGTCTCCATTGCCGCCGCCAAGCGCGCGCTCATCCAGCAGTTCGCCGATCCGGTGCTGCGCCGGCGGGCCACCATGCTCTGGGGGACCCGCGGGGTGGGGAAGTCGTCGGTGGTTCGGCAGGTGGCGGACCACTACGGGGTGCCGCTGGTGGACCTCCGCCTCACCACCATCGAGCCCGTGGACATCCGGGGCGCCATCTACGCCGACGAACAGGCGGAGCGCACTGTCTGGTTTCCACCCGAGTTCCTCCCGGAGGCCGACGAGCCCGAGGGGATCCTCTTCCTGGACGAGCTCACCGCCGCCGACCAGCGCCTCCAGATCTCGGCCTACTCCCTCATCCTGGACCGGCGGGTGGGCCACTACCACCTTCCCGAAGGGTGGCAGGTGGTGGCGGCGGGGAACGCTCGCTTCCACGGGGCCGTGAGCTACGACATGGGCACGGCGCTGGCCGACCGCATGTTCCACTTCAATGTGCAGACGGCCATCGACGCCTTCCTGGAGTACGCGCTGGAGCGGGAGCTGGCGCCGGAGATCATGGCCTACCTGCGGGTACGCGCCGACAAGCTGGACGACACACAGGCCCAGCTCGCCAACGACCATCTGGTGGGAGCGAGCCCACGGGGGTGGGAAGACATCTCGTCGGTGCTCCGTTCCGGGCTCGATGACCGGATGAAGCGCCTCTTCGTCCAGGGGCGGATCGGCGCCGCCAACGCCGCCGAGTTCTTCGGGGTGCTCCGGGAGATCCAGGCGGGGGTGGATGTGCAGCGCCTCCTGGACGCGAAGCGGGGGCGGGAGACGGCGGCTCTTCTTCCCTCCACCCTGGACGGGCTCTACGGGATGATCTACGGCCTGGTGGCAGTGGTGACTGATGAGCCCACTATGGAGCGGGCGCTGGAGATCGTGGAGCAGTTCCCCGACATGAAGGGAGACGCCCCCCTCCCGGCGCGGGAGGCCCAGACGCTGACCATGGAGCTCCTTCTGCAGCGGGGGCTGGCCCGGGGGCTCGAGAACGCCATCCTGGGTAGCTCGGCGTACCGGCGGTACATGGCGGCCCGGGAAGAGGCTGTGGCGGCCCGGTGAGCGCCGACGGGCACCGCGGGACCCGGGCCATCCAGACCATGGTGGAGTACGCCCCCGCCACCGGTGGACTCGCCCTCTGGATGGAGCACCGGGATGTGGACGACCGGGACGACGTGCCCGTCATCGCCAACGACGGTCGGTGCGTCTATTACGGGCCGGGCTTTTCTCGCCTCCCACCGGAGCAGCAGGTGGGACTCGTGGCCCACCAGGTCCTCCATGTGGCGCTGCGCCACGCCCCGCGTCAGGCCGAGCTCCGGGGGCTGGTGGGGGAGGTGGACCCGGAGCTCTTCACCACCTGCGCCGACGCCATCGTGAACACGAGCCTGGGGCACCTGAGCTGGCTCGAACTCCCGCCGGGGTCCGTGCGGCTGGAGAGCCTCCTGTCCGATCACCTGGGGATCCGCCGGGATCCCACCGCCGCGCTCCTGGAGTGGGACGTGGAGTCCCTCTACCGCCGGGTCGACGACCGGAAGGCCCGAAAAGCGCGCACCGGTTCGGGGCGCACCCAGGGGGAGAAGGGCGCCACAGGCGACGGGGAGGGGAAGACGCCCCGGCCCGCCCCGACCCAGGACGGCCCCGTCGCCCGTGGAGTTCGGGAGGCGGGGCGGGGTGCCCCCCGGGACCTCCTGGCCCCGGATCCGGACACGGTGCGGCCCGAGGGGGCGGCGGAGCAGGCCCGGGAGTGGGCCGAGCGGGTCACCCGGGCCCACGCCGGGGACGGGGAGTTCTCCATGCTCCGGGGGCTCCTGGCCGACCTGCCCCGGGTGCGCACCCCCTGGGAGACCGTGCTCCGGACCCGCCTGGCCCGGGGGCTCACCCGGGAGCCGGAGCGCTCGTGGTCCCGGCCCGCCCGGTCGTACCTGGCCAATCGGGGACGTACGGCGGGGGGGCGGCGCATGCCGTGGGAGCCAGGCATCGTCTCATCGCGGAAGGTGCCCCGCCTGGTGGTGGTGGTGGATGTGTCGGGCTCGGTGGACGACGCCCTCCTGGAGCGGTTCGCCACCGAGGTGGAGGCCATCACCCGGCGGATGAACGCCCAGCTCGTGCTGGTGGTGGGCGATCACAAGGTCCGGGCCGTGGAAGCCTTCGAGCCCGGCGTCTCGTCGCTCCGGGAGGTGGAGTTCCAGGGCGGAGGCGGCACCGACTTCACCCCCCTCCTGGAAGAGGCGACGCGGCACCGTCCGGACCTTTGCGTGGTCCTGTCGGATCTGTGGGGCCCCGCCCTCCATCGCCCTCCCTACCCGGTCCTCTGGGCCGTGCCCCCCCACGCCGCCCACGTGCAGGAGCCCTTCGGCCGAAAGCTCGTGCTGGCGGACTGAGGGGTTCTGGGGGGACGGAGGGGTCGGGGTGGCGGAC
>PWZC01000216.1 GCA_003567615.1 Gemmatimonadota bacterium
GGGATGACCACCGCCGCCGCCAGGGCGAAGGCCGCCCATCCCAGCGGGTCCTCCACATAGGTCATGACGCTCCGGAAGAAGGGCGCGTCGCCCAACTCGATGGGTCCGGTGGCGAGCTGGATGATCTGAGCCACCCCGAACATGAAGACCAGGGTGGAGAGCACCATCCCGGCGAGCCACCATCCGGAGCGACGGGGGCGGCGGAGTCGGAGCCGCAGACCCAGGGGAACCGGGCTGCCCAGGGGACCGGCGACCTGCCTCGGGGGGCGACCGGCGCTCCTCAGATGCCACCCCAGGAAGAGGGCTCCGATGAGGATGATCCAGGGGATCGCCATGGCCGGTGGAAACGAGAAGAAGACAAAGACCACCAGGTTGGTGAAGGCCACCAGGAGCGCGGCGCCCAGTACCACTGCCAGCGTCTGCGTCCAGGAGATGGGGGTCATGGGCGGGGAGGGGTGGGTGGGGGTCATGGACGGTCGTGGGATCGAAGATGGAAGCAGGCTCAAGATGACAGGATCGGCCAGGATGGGGTACGGGGGATCGGCCAGGATGGGGCACGGGGTGGCATCCCCCAGTCGAGATCTTCGTCCCTGCTCCCCGTCCAACCGCCACCTTCCGGACGTTGACCGGACGAGGGCGCCCGCCGACCTTCGCATTCTGGGTGTCCCCTGCGTCCGAAGCCCCGAACCCCCGAGTCCCATGCCCTTGTCCCCAGCCCCACGGAACACCTGGTTCCCCTGCCTTCTACCCCTCCTCCTGCTCCCCCTCACACTGCCGTCCACGCTGGAGGCACAGGCGGCGGCATCGGACCGGGTCGGCCCCGCCGCTCCCCCACCCAGCGAACTCAGGGAACGGGTAGAGCGTTTCACCCAGGACCGGGCCGTCCTTCTCCGCTTCCACGACCTGGATTCGGCGCTGCGGCGGGAACGGATGGCGGCCTTCTACCGTGAGTGGGAGGAAGAGCTCGACGCCCTGGACCACGGCGCACTCGGCGTGGAGGGGCGCATCGACCGGGTCCTCCTACAGAACCGTCTTCGCTACGAGCTGGAGCGGCTGGAGGTGGCCGAGGAGTCGGCGGCGGAACGGGAGCGCCTTCTGCCCTTCGACTCGGCTCTCACCGCGCTCCACGAGGAGCGGCGGCGTCTGCGGGCGGTGGATCCCGAGGAGGCCGCCGACCGGCTCCACGCCGCCACCCTGGAGCTGGCTCAGGCTCGGGAGCGTGTGGCCCGGGCACTCGCCGATGAGGCACCCCTGGATGGGGTCATGCTGACTCCGGTGGTGGTGCTCCGGGCCGTGAATCGGGCCCGTGACCTCCGCCGGACCACGCAGGACTGGTTCGGCCACTTCGAGGGGTACGACCCCCTCTTCACCTGGTGGGTGACCGCGCCCTTCCAGGCCTTCGACGAGGCGTTGGGCGACTACATACGCTTCCTCGAGGTCCAGGGGATGGGTGTCGAAGACGAGGATGAGCCCATCATCGGAGATCCGCTGGGCCGGGAGGCGCTCCTCCTGGATCTGCGAAACGAACTCATTGCGTACACGCCGGAAGAGCTCCTGGAGATCGCCCGTCACGAGCTGGAGTGGGGCGAGGCGCGCATGCAGGAGGCAGCGGCCGAACTGGGCTTCGGCGACGACATCCACGCCGCCCTGGAGCATGTGAAGGGCCTCCATGTGGAGCCGGGAGAGCAGATCCACCTGGTCACCGAGTTGGCGCGGGAGGCGGAGGAGTTCCTGGAGGAGCGGAACCTCCTCACCGTCCCACCCCTGGCCCGGGAGGTGTGGCGCATGAACATGCTCTCGCCGGAGATGCAGCGCATCGCCCCCTTCTTCCTGGGGGGGGAGGTGGTCCGGGTGGCGTTTCCCACCGACGGCATGTCCCACGAGGAGAAGCGCATGAGCCTCCGGGCCAACAACGAGCATTTCTCCCGTGCGGTGGTCCACCACGAGCTCATCCCCGGCCATCACCTGCAGGGGTTCATGACGGCGCGCTACAGCACCCACCGAAACGCCTTCTCCACACCATTCTGGGGGGAAGGGTGGGCCCTCTACTGGGAGCTCCTCCTCTGGGACCTGGACTTCGCCCGGGGCCCGGAAGACCGGATCGGGATGCTCTTCTGGCGGAATCACCGGGCGGCGCGGATCCTCTTCTCGCTGGCCTTCCACCTGGAGGAGATGACGCCGGAGGAAGCGATCCAGCTCCTGGTGGAACGGGTGGGCCACGAACCGTCCACGGCGGAAGCGGAGGTGCGCCGCTCCTTCCTCGGGACCTATCCACCGCTGTACCAGGCCGCCTACCTCCTGGGAGGGCTCCAGCTCCAGGCCCTCCGACGCGAACTGGTGGAGTCGGGGAGAATGACGGACCGGGATTTCCACGACCACATCCTCCGCGCCGGCCGGATCCCCATCGAGATGGTCCGGGCGTCCCTCACCGGTGAGGCGCCACCCCGGGACTTCGAGCCCCGGTGGCGCTTTCATCAGGCGGTGCCCTGAGCCGATCCGCTGCCTACTCCAAACGGAAGAGCTTCCGGGCCTGGGGATCCAGCGCCTCCCTGGGCGCCCGGGCGCGTACAAGCCGGACCAGGGCGCCCAGGTTCTGCCGGAGGAGACTGATCCGCACGACCACCTGCCCTCGGTCCGTCTGACCCTCCACCTCCACCAACCGGACACCGGTTCGGTAGCGGATGGCGGTGACGGCGCGCCAGGCGAGGCGAATGGGGGGGCCCTTCCCCCAGCGCGGCCCCGCCTCGATTCCGAGGGGCGTCACCCGGATCCGGATCACGGCTTCCCGAAGGAGCCACCAGGCCACCGGCGCCAGGGCCAGCGCAGCCAGGGCCAGGAGGCCGCCCGAGCCCTCCGGGTCGAAGAGGAGGGTGTTCAGCGCCAGGGCGGGGAGGAAGAAGCCGAAGAGGAAGATGAAACCCCAACTCTGGAACCGGTGCTCCAGCTCGGTGGCCTCCGATTCGGGGGAGGGGGTCACCCGCCGGCCGACGGTTCGCAGCGGGGGTACTCGTCGCCGGGGACCCGCACCCATGCCTGGGAACGCCCCAGGAGGGTGATGCCGCGGTAGCCCCGGAGATCCATCCGGTCCGGAGCCTCCATGCGGATCCGGGCGCTGTAGGTGCGTCCGTCGTCGGCGGCGTAGACCTCGCCCCCCCGCCACTCGGCGGGGTTGCCGGGATTCTGCTCGAACCCGGAGAGGATCCGGAGTCCGCAGAGGGGGCGGGTCCGGAGACTCCGATCCAAGTTCAGGTCGTCAACGGTGCGGCCGCCCTCGTCGATCCAGTGGATCCAGCCGCACAGGCCCTCGTCACAGCGTTCGATCCGGACGACCGCGGTCTCTTCCTCGGTGAGCCAGAAGCCCGCCGGATCTCCGGTGAGCGCTTCTGCGGGCGGCGCCTGGCCGGGAGGGGGCGGCGCCTGGCCGGGAAAGGCCACGAGGAACAAGGCTAAGGCATGGGTGACGAGAGCGGTCAAGGTCCTCCTCCCTTTCTGCGGGTCCGGAGCGCGACGATTCCAACCTAGGGGTCGGCAGCCCCTGCGTCACGTACGACGGGCGCAACGGGACCCTACGGCGGGTTGACGAGTATCTTCCTTGTGCCGATATTCACCGGCATTTCATGATCTCTGCAAGGGGCGCCTCCGGCGAGCGGGACAGGAGGGCCCATTCGGCGGTCCGGCACTTCGCCCGGGCCTCGCCCCTCTCCTTGCCGGCATCCAGGAGGGTAAAGCCATGGCCAAGACCGGACCCCGTGTGACCATCAAGATGGGGAGCACCGAAAGCTCCCATGTGTTCTCCACCAAGAAGAACAAGCGGAACACGCCTGCTCGCCTCGAGCTCAAGCGGTACGACCCCATCCTCCGTCGCCACGTGCTCTATCGGGAGCAGAAGTAGGTCGAACTTTCCGCCGACCTCGTCCCGCGGGATGAACGCGCCC
>PWZC01000218.1 GCA_003567615.1 Gemmatimonadota bacterium
AAGAGAGGCAGAAGCCCGATATCATCAATCGGTCCCGGCGGGTGCGCATCGCCAACGGAAGCGGTCGATCGGTGGCCGAGGTGAACCGTCTCCTGAAGGAGTTCAAGGAGATGAAGAAGATGATGAAGCAGCTCAAGGGGATGCGGGGGATGCCGGGGATGCCCGGGATGCCCGGGCTGCCGCCCATGGGACGCTGATGGGGTCCCACCGGTTCCGTTCCCCTTCACGCCGCCCCTGAGGGTGGCTTTCCCGGGTCCATCCAGTGGATGGACCGTAACGCAGTCGAAACGAGAAGACACACATGGCCGTTCGTATCCGTCTCCGGCGCATGGGCCGGAAGAAGAAGCCCCACTACCGCGTCGTGGTGGCCGACCAGCGCAAGCCCCGGGATGGGGGATTCGTCGAGAGTCTGGGCTACTACCAGCCCCTCTCCGACCCCGCGCTCATCGTCATCGATCTGGAGCGCTTCGACTACTGGGTCGGGCAGGGTGCCACTCCGTCCGACACCGTTCACTCCCTGGTGTCGAAAGCCCGGAAGGGTGGGGACGAAACGGTCACCGTCGGTGTGCGCCAGGGGGCGGAGACGCCAGATGCCGAGGTCGAGCCCGAAGCGGACGCCGAGGTTGAGGCTGCTACCGCCTCGACCGGAGACGGGGACGCAGCCCAGGGCTGAGCCCCGGGGGCGGACACCCACTCCTCCACGGCCGGCGTTCCCCCTTCAGCGGGGAGCGCCGGCTGTCCCTTCTTTTCTCCCGACGTCTCCCGAGCATGCCTCCGAACCACCGCGCAGGAACCCGGGATCGCTCTGAAGCGCCGGAGTGGATCGTGGTGGGGTTCCTGAGCCGCTGCCATGGGACCCGGGGTGAGCTCATGTGCCAGTCCCTCACCGACCGGCCGGATCACGTGTTCCGACCCGAGCGGGAATTTCGTGTGGCGGATGCGGCAGGGGAGCGGCCGGACGAGTTCTTTCCGCCGGCGATTCTGGAGGGTGCACGCCCTCATCAGGGCGGATTCATCGTGTCCCTGCGTGGGCTCGAGGACCGTTCCCAGGCCGAGTTCCTGAAGGGCCGCTACCTGGTGCTTCCCTTCGAAGAGCTCGCAGAGCCGGAGGCCGGGGAATTCTTCTACCACGAGCTCCTGGGCATGGCTGTGGCCACGGTGGAGGGTCGGGAGCTTGGGGTCGTCCGGGAGGTGTACTCCATGGATCCCGCAGATCTCCTTCTGGTGAGCGACGGGGATCGGGAGACGCTCATTCCCTTCCGGCGGGAGTGGTTCGTGGAGATGGACCGGGACGGCGGCCGTCTGGTGGTGGACCCACCGGAGGGTCTCCTGGACCTCTGACCAGGGTGAAGCCGTTGCAGATCAACATCGTCAGCATCTTTCCCGACTTCTTTCGGGAGCCCCTGGCCATCAGTATCCCGGGACGGGCCAGGGAGGCTGGGCTGGTGGAATACCGGGTTGTGGATCTCCGGGACCACACCCATGATCGCCATCGGACGGTGGACGACCTCCCGTACGGCGGTGGGGCCGGTATGGTCATGAAGCCCGAGCCCTTCTTCGAGGCGGTGGAGGCGTTGGACCCGACGGGGCCTGTGGTGCTCCTCTCGCCCAGGGGACGGGTGTTCCGCCACGCCGATGCGGTCCGGCTCTCGCTGGAAGAGGAGGTCACCCTCCTGTGCGGGCACTACAAGGATGTGGACCAGCGCGTGGCCGAGGAACTCGCCACCGACGAGCTTTCGCTGGGTGACTTCGTTCTCTCCGGGGGTGAGGTGGCAGCCCTGGCGGTCACCGACGCCGTGGTTCGGCTCCTTCCCGGGGCGTTGGGCGATCACGACTCGGCCTCGTCCGACTCCTTCTACGAGGCGCCGCTCCTGAGCCCTCCCTCGTGGACCCGGCCCTACGAGTACCGGGGGCATACCGTCCCGGACGTGCTGCGAAGCGGGGACCACGCCCGGATCCGGGCCTTCCGGGAACAGATGTCCCGGGAGCTGACGCGGGATCGCCGTCCCGACCTGTGGGCCGAGGCGCTGCGTCGAGGGCTGGTGGAAGGACACGAAAACGAAGGTTGATCAGGGTCTTCCGGACCGGAAGGCTTCTCACTATCATACAGATCTGCGCCTGCCCCACACGGGGGTGGGTTTGTGCGGGTGAAAGGACTACGGAAGGCGACCATGGCCGATCTGCTTCGCGAGCTGGACAAGGCACAGTTGAAGGACGACATCCCCGAATTCCTGCCGGGGGACACCGTTCGGGTTCTCTATCGGGTTCGGGAGGGTGAGAAGGAGCGGATCCAGGCCTTCGAGGGCGTGTGCATCGCGCGACGAGGGAGCGGGATGGGCGAGACCTTCACGGTCCGGAAGATCTCTTCGGGGATCGGCGTGGAGCGGGTGTTCCCCCTCCATTCGCCCTTCATCAAGGGGATCGAGGTGGTGCGCCGGGGCCGGGTCCGTCGGGCCAAGCTCTACTACCTGCGCGGGCTGCGTGGTAAGGCCGCCCGCATCAAGGAACGGCGTCAGCGCTGATCCGTTCGGCGTGGATACGCCGGATCTGGAGTACGAAGAAGCGCTCTGGCGCCGGGGGATCACCCTGGTGGCCGGTGTGGATGAGGTGGGGCGCGGACCGCTGGCCGGTCCGGTGGTGGCCGCCGCCGTCGTCCTCGACCCGGGGTGCCGCATCGAAGGGGCCACCGATTCCAAGCGCCTGAGCGGGCTCCGGCGGGAAGAACTTTCCCGGGAGATCCTGGCCCGGGCCTGTTTCGTCGGGATCGGGGCCGGATCGGTGCGGGAGATCGATGGGGCCGGGATCGTCCATGCCACGGTGCTGGCGATCCACCGGGCGCTGGCAGGCCTGCCCCGGAGGCCGGAGCGCGTCGTCCTGGACGGCCGTCCCATGCCGCGCCTCCAGTGGCCCCACGAGGCGGTGGTGAAAGGGGATGCCAGGATCCACTCCGTCGCCTGCGCGTCCATCGTGGCGAAGGTCTGTCGGGACCGTCTCATGCGTCGACTCCACCAGCGATACCCGGGCTTCGGTTGGGCTCGGAACGTGGGGTACGGCACGCGCGAGCACCTGGAGGCGCTGCGGGCCTTCGGTCCCACGCCCCATCACCGAAGGAGCTTCGGCGGGGTCCAGCTTCCCCTGGACCTGCCCGATCCGAGCCGGTAGCTCAGCTGGTAGAGCAACGGACTTTTAATCCGTAGGTCCTGGGTTCGATCCCCAGCCGGCTCACTCAAGCTCGATCTGCGTCGCCCAGCACCCGCTGCAGGGCGTCGCCCGCCCCTCGGACCGGGTCCGAGGGCGTCGTGGACCGGGCTCCCATCAGTTCCGTCACCGTCACAGCGGCCTCCGGGTCGAACGATTCGGTGGGTTCCCCACCCCCGTTGGATCCACCTTCGGACCCACCTTCGGGTCCAGCTTCCCGCAGGAAACGGTTCACCGCTCTCGTCGCCTCGGCCATGTCGCCGGTGACGAAGAGGGTCAGGTGGGCCAGCACGAAACCCGGTCGGACCGGGTGACCGGGAAGCCCCCCGGTCCATCGCTGACTCGTACCCGCCAGCTTCTTCCCCCCTGCCACAAGGTTGAAACGTCCATCGCAGAAGGATCGGGGAATGGTCCCGTAGCCGGTCTCGAGACCCAGTGCGGCCAGCGCCTCCCGAACCGGTTCGGCCAGGAATCGGTAGATCTCATCGGTACCGGGTTCCCGTTCCCGGAGGCGGGGGAGGAGAAGGCTGAGGTGGAGGCTTCCCGGCAGGTGCGGCACCATGGTGCCGCCGGACGTCCGGGTTACCACCGGCCAACCCCGGGCGGCGGAGGCCACCGCCGCTTCGGAGAACCGCGGGAGGCGGGCCTCGCGCCGGGTCGCCACCAGACATCTGAGGTTTCGCCAGATGCGGTAGAGGGGCGGCGGCGTGGGGCCGGAGCCGTCT
>PWZC01000130.1 GCA_003567615.1 Gemmatimonadota bacterium
GTGGCCAACGGGAACCACCTCCTGACCCTCATCAACCAGATCCTCGATCTATCGAAGATCGAGTCCGGAAAGCTGGAGCTGGATCTGGAAGACGTGGACCTCCGGGAGCTCCTTCCGTCGGTGATCCGGCAACTGGAGGGTCAGGTGCAGGATCGCCCCCTCCGCCTCGACACCGCCTGGGCCGTGGCCCCGCTCCCCTTCCTGGCCGACGCCGGGAAGCTTCGACAGGTCCTCATCAATCTGGTGGGCAACGCCATCAAGTTCACCGAGGCCGGGACGGTGACGGTGGAGGTGGAGGCCGACCCCGATGACGGCACCCCCCTCGCCATCCACGTTCGGGACACCGGAATCGGCATTCCGGAAGATCGACTGGAAGACATCTTCAAGGCCTTCCGGCAGGCAGATGGGACAACCGCACGTCGGTATGGGGGCACGGGCCTCGGTCTCACCATTTCCCGCTCCCTTTGCCAGGTCATGGGCTTCGAACTGGGGGTAGAGAGTACGGTGGGCAAGGGGTCGGTCTTTACCATACACCTCCACGACGGCGTGTGGGCCTCGGACCGGGAGTGGTCCGGTGGCCCGGGTTCCGGTGCTGGCGCAGTTGCCGCACCCCCGGCCTTCAGGAGGACCAGGTCTGCCGATCGATGGATCCCGGAGGACGATGGCCCCGAGGTCTCCCCGGTCCGGCCCCTGGCCACCTGGCCCCTCATGGAACGCGGCGTCGCGGTGGTGAGTCACCGTCCCGAACTGCGGTCGTCCCTGGCCGAGTATCTCCGGGACCTCGGGTGCCACGTGACCATTCCCACCGATGGTCGGGAGGCGCTGGCAGGGCTTCGGGCCGGTGGGATCGATGTGGCCATCCTGGACTTCCTGATGCCGGGGATGTCCGGATGGGAGGTCCTGGAGGAGCTGCGCGGGGGCGAGGCCTCCCCTGCGGCGGCAGCCAGGACGGTGGGTGACAGGACGTTGGGTGAGGGGAACGGGCGGAGGCGGTCGGACCGGGATCCGGTGATCCTCCTGACCGGCATTCCCACCAACGGGGGCGGCGCCGGCGACGGGGCGCCGGGTCCGACGATCCGGGTCGACCTTGAGCCGTGGGCCGAACTTCCCCATGGGCTGTCCCGGGCGCTGGCCCGAAGCCGGATTAGCGAGGGTTGCGTGGTCCTTGTGGTGGAGGAGGAACGCGATCCGGGAGACACCTGCTCCACGCTCTTGAGGGATCACGAACTCGTGGTCCACCGCGTGGGTGACAGGACGGGGGCGCTGGAGCTCCTCTCCCGGGTGGAGGTGGATCTGGTGGTGCTGCGGGTCCGCCGGATCCGGTGGGACCACTTCGCACTTCTCGCTTCTTTGGGCGAGGCGGCGACGCATGCCGGGGGCCGGGCTCCAGCGCCCTTCCTGGTGGTCCCGGAGGAGGCCATCGGTGATGACGTCCGCCTGTCACTCCGACGGCGGGCGATCCGGACCGGGACCAGGCATGCCCCCAGCACCGGCCGGATTGCCCGGGAGGTTGAGCGACTGCTCGGTGGGTGACCCGGGGTCCCGTCGCCGACTCCTCGTGTCGGCGTCCCTGCCTGATCCGACGAAACGCCTGTCATACGGTCGGGTACGACCGGTCATGACGACGAGTCCCCCCTCCCTGGAACGGCGCGTTCGTGCCGTCAACGACGCTCCGGTACGATCCGGGGCCGATTTCGTACTCTACTGGATGATCTCGACGCGGCGCCTCGATCGGAACGCCGGACTCGAGCGAGCGGTGGCGTGGGCCAGGGAGCTGGGACTTCCCCTCCTGATCTTCGAGGCTCTGCGAGGCGGCTACCGCTGGGCATCCCCTCGCCTCCACCACTTCTGCATCCAGGGGATGGCCGAGCATGAGGCCCGGCTACGGGATGGGCGGGTGGGCTATCTCCCCTTCGTGGAGCGGGAGCCCGATGAGGGGCGTGGGCTCCTCGAGGCGCTCGCCGCCCATTCGAGCGTGGTGGTCACCGATGATTTTCCCTCCTTCTTCCTCCCCCGCATGGTGGCGGCGGCCGGTGGGAAGCTCCAGGTGCGCCTGGAAGCGGCGGACAGCAATACGATTCTTCCGCTCTCGGTACCGGATCGATCGTTCAATACGGCCTATTCCTTCCGCCGCTACCTCCAGAAGACCCTTCCGGACCACCTGGGCAATGGACCCGTGGAACACCCCCTGGTGGGTGACCCGCTCCCGCCATTCCCCGGGCTCCCCGACGAGGTGACCACGAAGTGGCGGCCGGCGACGCCGGAGGAACTGGCGGATCCGGATCGACTCACTTCCAGACTCCCGCTGGACCGGGCGGTAGGCCCCATTCCCCTCCAGGGGGGATCCCGGCCGGCTCGGGATCGGCTTTCCCGATTCCTGGACGAGGGCCTTCCCGGGTACGCGGAGGGCCGAAACCATCCGGACCGGGATCATGGGAGCGGCCTCTCTCCCTACCTCCACTGGGGGCATATCTCCCCACACGAAGTCGTCCAGACGCTTCTGGAGCGGGAGGGATGGACGCCGGACAACATCCCTGAGAAGGCCCATGGGAAGCGGGAAGGGTGGTGGGGACTCTCGGTGGATGCCGAGGCCTTCCTGGACCAGATCACCACATGGCGCGAGATGGGCTATCTGACGGCCTGGCGAGAGACGGACCATGAGACGTGGGATTCCCTCCCCGAGTGGGCCCGGAAGACGCTCCTGGAGCACGCGGATGACCCCCGCCCCCACCTCTACGACCGGGACGAACTGGAGGAGGCCAGGACCGGGGATCCGCTCTGGAACGCGGCCCAGCGTCAGCTTCGCCGGGAGGGGGTGATCCACAACTATCTCCGGATGCTCTGGGCCAAGAAGATCCTGGAGTGGTCTCCCCACCCGCGGGAGGCGCTGGCCCGGACCCTGGAGATGAACAACCGGTGGAGCATCGACGGACGCAACCCGAACTCCACCTCCGGCGTCTTCTGGACCTTCGGTCGCTACGACCGGGGCTGGCCGGAACGCGCCGTCTTCGGGAAGGTCCGGTCCATGACCTCCGATTCCACCCGCCGGAAGGTGGAATTGAAGGACTACCTGAAGCGATTCGGGCGCCCTTGACGCCTGTCAGTCCTCACCCTTTCCCAGGCACCGAATGCCAGTCTTCACCTACCGCGTCGAGCTCGATCACCCCGTGGAGGACGTTTTCCGTTGGCACACCCGCCCCGGCGCCTTCCAGCGCTTGAGCCCGCCGTGGGAAGACGTTCGGGTGCGCCACCAGGATGACGGCCTGGAGGTGGGGAATCGGGTGGTGCTGGGGCTTCGGAAGGGCGTCACCGAACTGAAATGGGAAGTGAAGCACACCGCCTTCGAGGCCAACCGGCTGTTCGTCGATGAGCAGGTCACGGGCCCTTTCTCCCGGTGGCGGCATGAGCACCGGTTCCACGACCTGGGCTCCGGACGCTCCGCCGTGGAAGATGTGGTGGACTGGGAGGCTCCGCTGGGATCCCTGGGGCGGATCTTTTCCGGATCCTTTATCGAAGGGTCGCTCCGACGTCTGTTCGCCTTCCGCGAACGGCGTCTCGTGAACGATCTGGGGCTTCACCGACGCTACCAGGGCCGCCCTCTCACCGTGGCCGTCACCGGAGCCACCGGGCTCGTGGGGTCGGCCCTCACGGCCTTCCTTCGAACCGGTGGACACCGGGTCATTCCCATCAGCCGCGGAAGCGGTGAGGGGGAGGCGGACTGGATCCGGTGGGATCCGGCGAAGGGTGTCCTGGATGGATCGGAGCTGGAGGGGATGGACGCCGTGGTGCACCTGGCCGGTGAGTCCATCGCAGGCGCCCGATGGACGGGGTCCAAGAAGCGGGCCATCCGGGAGAGCCGCGTGGAGGGCACCGAACTCCTGTCCCGGGTGCTCGCCGA
>PWZC01000033.1 GCA_003567615.1 Gemmatimonadota bacterium
CCACCAGCCCCACGGCGATTCCCACCAGGAGTCCGGCCAGCGTCCCCCGGCCTCCCAGCGGCGACGGATCGGCGTCGTAGATTCGCCGGGAGGGGGCCGAGGGCTCCGCGCTCCCGGGCTCGCTCTCCACCGCCGGTCCTAGCGCCTTCACCGACCCTTCCCACCCGCAGAAGAGGCAGGTGGCCACGCCCTGGGTCCGCGAGGTGCGATTCAGATGGACCGGAGGGCTCTGGCCACAGGAAGGGCAGCGCCCGGCAATGGGCAGCGGCCGGATCAGGTCGTAGAACCGCCCCTTGGACACGCTGAAGCGGCTCACGATGGCGTTCACGCTCTCGTCAGATTCCCAGTACCGGGAACTGATCCGCCGGGCCAGCTTCTCGTCGTTCTCGCTCAAGGACGCCTCCTGGTTGACCGCTTCCTGAACCCAAATGAAGATAGCGGATGCGTCCTTGAACATAGTGCGAGCCGCCAGAGGGGGCGAGGTTCAGCCCTCCGCCACCCCGCGCCCAACCCCGGATCCACGTGCACATTCCCGCTCCCCACGGCCAACTGGAGGCGAACCTCCGAGAGGCCCAGGGTACGCCCCGCGGCGCCGCCGTCCTCTGCCACCCTCACCCCCTCCACGGCGGCACCATGCACACGAAGGCCGTCTTCCGCACCGCGCAGGCGCTGGCCGAGGCGGGCTTCCACGTGCTCCGCTTCAACTTCCGCGGGGTCGGAACCAGTACCGGCTCGTACGACGAGGGGGTGGGCGAGATGGACGATGCCCGGGCGGCGCTGACGTGGCTCCGGGAGCGCTTCCCCTCCCTGCCCCTCCTGCTGGGAGGGTTCTCCTTCGGCTCCAGGGTGGCGCTCCGGGTGGGTGTCGAAGATGACGGGGTGGAAGCGCTCCTGGGGCTCGGCCTGGCTCCGGATCTCTTCGACTACGGATTCCTGAACGAGGTGCCACGGCCCGTCCTCCTGGTGCAGGGCGAGGACGACCGATTCGGAAGCGGAGCCCGGGTCGCCGAGATGGTGGAGGGCCTCGCCGGGCCCATCACCCTTGTGCGCGTGGCGTGATCGGACCACTTCTTCCACCATCACTTCGAGGAACTCCAGCGGGCGGTGAGGGAATACTTCACCCTCGGCGCCGGCGCCGCGCCTTTCGGCCCTGCTCCGGACTGACCCGGTCCCACGTCCAGACCCGACCCGGTCGGCCCCCTTGCCACACCGACCGGCCCCCTTGCCACCAGAGAAGAGAAAGCGCTTGAAGATCTACACCCGCACCGGCGACCGCGGCGACACCGCCCTTTTCGGGGGCGGCCGGGTCCCCAAGACCCACCCCCGCGTCCAGGCCTACGGGACCATTGACGAACTGAACTCCTTTCTGGGGCGCGCCATCACGCAGGTGGCCTCCGAGGAGATCCGGGACCGCCTCTCGTCCATCCAGCACGACCTCTTCACCGTGGGATCCCACCTGGCCACCCCGCCGGCTCGGGAAGGTCGGGCGCGCCCCCCCCTTCCGCCCATGCCCGAGGCCCGGGTGGCGCAGATGGAGGCGTGGATCGACGAGGCGGAATCGGAGCTGGCGCCCCTTCGCGCCTTCATCCTGCCGGGCGGCTCCAACGGCGCCGCCGAACTCCACGTGTGCCGAACCGTGTGTCGGCGCGTGGAGAGGATGGTGGTGCGGCTGGGGCCGGACGAGCCGGAGTGCGAAGCCATCATCCAGTACCTGAACCGTCTCTCCGACCTCCTCTTCACCCTGGCCCGTCTGGAGAACCATCGGGCCGGGGCGCCGGACGTGGAGTGGCGGAAGGAGGAATCGCCATGACCACGCTGCCCTTCGCCCTCTCCGTTCGCCGTGAGCGCCTTCCCGACGGTACGCCGGGCTCCGAGGCCATTCCCCGGGACTCCCAGGCGGCGGCCACCGGTGAGGCCCCGGCGCCGCCGGGCTTCCCCGCCGTGATCCGGGGTGAGATCCACCTCCCCGATGGCGGCGGAACCGGCGGCGGAACCGGCGGCGGAACCGGCGAGGGAACCGGCGAGGGAACTGGCGGTGGAACCGGCGGCGGAACCGGCGACGCCCCCTCCGCCGTGGTCCTCATCCATGGGTTCAAGGGCTTCCGGCGGTGGGGCTTCTTCCCCCATGTGGTCGAGCGGCTGGTGGAGGACGGCCATGCGGTGGTGGCCTTCGACTTTTCCCTGAACGGGGTCGGCGAGGGCGGGCTGGATTTCGACGAGCTGGAGGCCTTCGGCCGGAACACCTTCTCCCGGGAACTGGCTGAGCTTCGGCAGGTGGTGGAAGCGCTTCGCGGCGGAAGCCTCCCGGGGGCGGTTCCCACGCGGATCGGGCTGTTGGGCCACTCCCGGGGAGGCGGGATCGGCATCCTGGGAGCCCGGGACCTGGGAGTCGATGCCCTGGTGACATGGGCGTCGGTGTCCACCTTCCAGCGGTGGGACGAGGCGACCCGGAAGCGGTGGAAGGAGGCCGGCCGCATTTATGTGGCCAATGCCCGGACCAAGCAGGACATGCCTCTGGATGTGACCCTCCTGGAAGATGTGGAAGAGAACGGCGAGCGGCTGGACATCGAGGCGGCGGCGGGGGCGTTGGCGATGCCCTGGCTCATCGTCCACGGCGACCGGGATGAGGCGGTGTCGGTGGCCGAGGCGGAGCAACTCTCCCGGGCCCAGCCCGGTGCCCGGCTCGAAGTCATCGCCGGCGCCGGTCACACCTTCGGCGCCACCCATCCCTTCTCCGGCGAGAGCAAGCACCTCGGCCAGGCCCTCGCGGCGACCCGGGAGCACTTCCGCACCGCCCTGGGCGGCGCGTGATTCCGGACTCTTCCGGCAGCGGTCCGCCCACCGCCGAGCCGAACGGGCGGCCTCTCCGCCGGGCCGATGCCGCCCAGCCCCCCGCCGCCCAGCCCCACGGCGCCCAGCCCCACGGCGCTGTGCGCGCCCACGCCGTCGAGCGGGCCGGCAAGATGGTGGGCCGGGTCCGGCGACACCTCCGTCGCTCCCGGGTCGAGCCCGCCGTCGCTGGGGAGATCCTGGCGGTGGTGGATGCGTCACTGGACCACCGCTGCGACCTGGTGGACGATGACCACGACCACCGGCTCCTCCATCCGGCCCGAACGGTGCTGGTGCTCATGGATGACCATGGGGTGGTCGATCCCTTCCTCCTGAGGGCCGGAGCGGCGCTGGAGACCCGGTTTCCGGACATGGCCCTCCCAGGCGAGCGGCGGGTCGACCTGGGGATGGAGCCGGGTCCCCTGGACCGGCTCCCCGACCCGGGGTGGAGCGGGGACGAAGACGACGCCGGCCTGCTGGAAGAGCTGGTGTCGCTGGACACCGGGCTCCTCACCGTGGCGCTGGCCGAGGCGCTGGACCAGATCCGTCACCTCCATGTGGAGCCGGGGCGTCCGGCGCTCGGGCGGGGAGCCGTTCTGGCGCGAGACGTGTACCGGCCCCTGGCGCACCGCGTCGACCCCGACGGTGCCGGGCTGGCCCGACGTTTCGACTGGTGGCTCAGGCGGGTGGGGCGGGGTGTCCTGAGCGACTGACATCCGGTCCTTGCGGGTCCGGGGGGCCTTATCCATAGTTCTCGTGCCCAAACCCCCGCCGGCACTTCGGCAGGTCCGGGGGGCCGTCGGAGGGTCCGGCGCCCGAACGTTCATCTCAAGTCATAAACGGAAGTCCCATGGCCTACATCATCACCGAACCGTGCATCGGAACGAAGGACGCCTCCTGTGTGGAGGTCTGCCCGGTGGATTGCATCTACGAAGCCGATGACCAGTACTACATCCACCCGGACGAGTGCATCGACTGCGGAGCCTGCGAGCCCGAGTGCCCGGTGCAGGCCATCTTCCCGGACACGGACGTGCCGCCGGAGTGGACCTCCTACATCGAGAAGAA
>PWZC01000237.1 GCA_003567615.1 Gemmatimonadota bacterium
ATTCCCTCCAGCCAGCCCAGGATCTCTTCATCCAGGGCAGTGGTGGTGGGGCTCCGGAGGTTCAGGGTGTCGGAAACGAGCCCGCCCATCATGATGCCGGCCATCTCCCGGGACGGGGTAAGGCCGGCCTGCTTGTAGAGATCCGCCACGATGGTGCAGGTGGAACCCACAGGGCGATTGAGGAAGAGAATGGGGTCGGCGGTTCGGAGGTCTCCGAGCCGATGGTGGTCCACCACCTCGACGATCTCCACATGTTCAGCCCCCGACACGGCCTGGGTGAGCTCGTTGTGGTCCACCAGGATGATCCGGGTCGGGCTAGGACGCAGGAGATCCCGCCGGGTGAATACGCCCACCAACCGCCCCTCGTCGTTGGTGACCATGAAGACGGCGGGCCCCATGGTTGCCGTGCGACGACGCACGTCCGCCACCGTCTCTTCCGGTGAGAACTCGGCCAGGTCGTCGGTCATGACGTCGCTGACCCGCGCTGCCACCCGGATGGTCCAGGCCGTGGTGGCGGAGTCGAACGGGCTGACGATGAGGCTCACGCCGGCCTCCCTGGCACGCTCCACCACGTCGTCTTCCACGTCCATGGCACCGGTGATGACCAACAGTCGAATCCCGAGCTGGATCGAACGCTGCTGGATGTCCCACCGGTCGCCCACCACCACCACGCTCTGTTCGGGCGCCACGTACTCATCGCTCCGGATCCGGTCGAAGGACCGGATGTCCATGGCCCCCACCCGAACATGGAGATCGTGGACCCGATCCGCATCTTCCACATGAAGGATCCGGGCGCCGAGGGCATCCACCACCGACGAGATGGAAGTGCGGACCCGACGCATGTCTCCTACCCGGCCGGGGCGGGGGAGGAAGTAGCGCCCGAGCTGGAAGATGGAGACCTGGCCCAGCAGGTGTGCCTCGTCATCCACCACGGGTACTACCTGGAAGTCGTATTCCTCGATGAGCTTGAGGGCGTTCGCACAGGTAGCCTGGGGCTGCACGGTGATGAGGTCCGTGCTCATGGTGTCCCGGAGCCGGGGCGTGACGTCTCCGATGAACGGGGGGAGGGACACGCCGAAATGGTTCAGAATGGCATCGATGCGGGCGTTGGAGTTCCCGCATCGGGCCGCCCTGAACTCACCTTCAGCCGTCTTTGACTTGTAGTCGGCGTAGGCGAGGGCGGAGCAGATGGCATCGGCGTCGGGATTCCGGTGGCCGAAGATGAGGATGGGTCGGGGCATTGTGGATAGGGCGAGATGGACCGCAGGCGAATCGGAATCAAGGTCGATGGTCAAACTGGTACGGTGCGAAGCGTCGTGGAAGGCCGCCTCGATGTACAGCCTTCGATCTACGCCGGTGGTAACCACCGGTTCCACTCAGGTGTCGTCGCCCAGGTGGGCCCTGGCGATTCCCCGTTGCACCGCCGCATCTTTCAGAGGTGTTCCCCGTCGCTTCTCGCCACCTTCCGCTTCGGGCTGTGCGATCCGGAAGCGACCCGACCTGACCCGAACCAGGCTTGCCACCATGACGAGACGCCCTGCCGACACCTTTCCCCATCGATGGTTCAGGCTTTCGACCTCTGGTCTCTTTCTGGTTCTTGCCCTGGTGGGAGGATGTGGTCCCGACACCCTCGGGGACCCGGAGGGCGATGCGCCAGGGGCGCTGGAGGCGGGCACTGCGGACATGGTCCTGCTGGATGGGCGGGTGGTTACGGTGGACCCGGAGCTGGGAGAGGTAGCGGCCATGGCCGTCCGCGGCGACCGAATCCTCGCCGTGGGCTCCACGGAGGAGATTTCGGACCTGGTGGGACCGGAGACCGAGGTCATCCAACTGGAAGGACGACTCGTCATCCCCGGATTCATCGAGGGCCACGGACATTTCCTGGGCCATGGCAATGCCCGGATGACCCTCGATCTTTCCGGAACCCGAAGCTGGGACGAGCTTGTGGAATTGGTGGCGGAGGCCCTCTCCGAGGCCGAGCCTGGAAGCTGGATCACCGGTCGGGGATGGCATCAGGAGCGATGGGTGGCCACCGGTCACGAACTCTTCGACGGGATCCCCACCCACCACACGCTGAGCGAGGTCACTCCGGAGAATCCGGTCATCCTGACCCACGCCAGCGGCCACGGCTCCATCGCCAACGCCCGGGCCATGGCAGAGGCCGGGATCGACGCCGGAACCGAAGATCCCCCCGGTGGCACCATCATCCGGGACCATGAGGGGGAACCCACCGGATTCCTACGCCAGGCCGCTCAGGGACCGGTCCGAGCGGCGCTGGCCCGGTACGAGGAGGGGATGACCGCCGAGGAACGCCGGGCCCGGCTCCTGCGCCAGATCGAGCTGGCTGGTGAGGATGCCCTGGCCCACGGCGTCACTTCCTACCATGACGCCGGGGCCACCTTCGCCGAGATCGACCTCTTCCGGGAGTTGGCCGAGGCCGGCGAGCTCCCCGTCAGGCTCTACTCGGCCATCCGGGGGGAGTCCATGGAGTCCATGCGGGCGCGGCTCCCGGATTACCGCCTCGTTGGTCACGCCGATCAGTTCCTCACGGTTCGCGCCATCAAGCAGGTGATGGACGGTGCCCTTGGGACCCATGGCGCCTGGTTCCTCGAGCCGTATGCCGACAATCCGGGAACGGCCGGACTTCCCCAGACCGACCCGGAAGACCTTCGGGCCGTGGCCCGCCTGGCGCTGGAACACGGGTTCCAGGTGAACACCCACGCCATCGGGGACCGGGGCAATCGGGAGACGCTGGACGCCTACGAGGAGGTTCTGAGGGTGAATGGAGGTGTAACGCCGGACCACCGGTGGCGGGTGGAACATGCCCAGCACCTGCACCCCGACGACATCCCCCGCTTCGGAGAGCTGGGCGTCATCGCCTCCATGCAGGGGATCCACGGGACCTCCGATGGCCCATGGGTCGAACCCCGCCTGGGCGCAGATCGGACCCGCACCGGCGCCTACGTCTGGCGGGACCTCATTGATTCGGGCGCCACCATCTGCAACGGAACGGACGTGCCCGTCGAGCCCGTCTCCCCCATCGCCTCCTTCCACGCTTCCGTATCGCGGATGACGCCGCAGGGGTGGCGCTTTCATCCCGAGCAGGCCATGACCCGCATGGAAGCGCTCGAGAGCTACACCATCAACTGCGCCTATGCGGGCTTCGTGGAGGATGAGTTGGGAAGCCTGACGCCGGGCAAACTCGCCGACATCGTCGTGCTGGACCGGGACATTCTCAGCATTCCCGAAGAAGGGATCCCCGAGGCTCGGGTGGACCTGACCATCCTGGGCGGGGAGATCCGGTACCGGCGCTGAGCCGCCCTGGCCGTGGCCTCACCCTCCTGGACTCGCTCGGCCACGCGTGTCCCCCCTGACTGGACATCCCCCCGGCAGCCATGGCCGCCGGGGGGTGTCCAGTCGCCCCTCTGAACTCAGAATCCATCGGATTCGGGATCGACGCTGCGCGGGGTCAGGACACGTTGGGGTTCGCGTTCCGTTCCACCTCCGGGAGGGGGAAGCAGCGTACACTCCCGTAGAGCCCACCCTGGCGGTACTCGGTTCCTGCCGCCGGTACCTGCGGCAGGTCGAAACGCCGCATGTCATTCAGATGGTGCCCCTCCAGGTACAGCTCCCGGGCCCGCTCGACGCGTACCTGCTCGGCCACCTCTGCGGCGGTTCCTCCGGCAAATTCCGGCAGACCGTGATGCGCCCGGAGCAGGTTGATCCGCGATACAGCCTCCTCCCCGCCCTCCACCTCGGCGATGATGAGGTGTGCCTCCCGCCAGGTGGCAATGGGAAGGGGGTTCTCCCGAAGCGAAGCGGTCCGGCCCGCACCGAACTTGGTCACCATCCAGACCGGGGTCTCGCTGTCCTGACCCACCGTTTC
>PWZC01000180.1 GCA_003567615.1 Gemmatimonadota bacterium
CCTTCGGGGGTCGAGTACGGGCACCTCCTGGAGAGGGCGCGGGAGGTGGCGGTGGCAGCCCGGCCACCCTCCCGAATCCAACGGGCGCTTCTCGGGGCCATCGGTCGCCGTACCCTCTTTGTCCCCTGGATGTGGGCCAGCCGCCTCTTCCGGGCATCGGGTCTGCCGGCCGCCGCTGCCCGATACTTCCCGGACCGGGGGCTCCTGGGGACCCTGAAGCTGGGCTCGGCCATGTTGGCGGCCTCGGGCCCATCCCGGCCCTGGCGTGATCGCCGCGCCTCCCGGCGACCCGCCGTCCGCCCCCATGCCGAGCGCCCGCCTGCCTCTCTTTCCGCGCCCGGGGAGGCGGACTCCTTGGCGGTGGAGGCGGATCTCTCCCGGCCCTCTTCTCGGGGTCGGGTCGCCTTCCTCACCGGGTGTGTGCAGGACCAGCTCTTCAATCGGGTGAACCAGGCCACGCGCCGGGTCCTGGAGGCCAACGGGTGGGAGGTGGTGTCGGTGCCGGATCAGGGGTGCTGCGGTGCCCTCCATGCCCACGGAGGGCGGCTGGAGGATGCCCGGACCATGGCGTGGCGCAACGTGCAGGGCTTCCGGGAGGCGGGCGTGGACTGGGTCGTGGCCAACGCCGCCGGGTGCGGCGCCGCCATGAAGGAATACGGAGAGCTGCTGGGGGAGGTGGATGACGGTCGGCGCGAGGATGCCGAAGCTTTCTCCCGTCGGGTAGTGGACGTCACCGTCCTCCTGGCCTCGGACGGGCGGACGCCTCGCATCGGTGCCCAACTCCCCCTGCGCGTGGCCTACGATCCGCCGTGTCACCTCCTCCACGCCCAGCGGGTCTCCGGGCCCCCGGAGCGGCTGCTTGCCTCCATCCCCGGCGTCGAGCTCGTTCCCCTGGCCAGCGCCGACGAGTGCTGTGGTGGCGCCGGGATCTACGGGATCACCCATCGTGAGCTGGGCGGCGAGATCGGGGGCGACAAGGCGGCGGCGGTGGAGGCGAGTGGGGCCGAGGTGGTGGCCACCGGAAATCCCGGGTGCATGATGCAGATCGGGGCCCACCTCAGGCTTCGCGGTAGCGAGATCCCGGCACTCCACCCCATAGAGATCCTGGACGAGAGCTACCGACGGGCGGGGTTCTATGCCGGATCCAGTTGATACAGATTGGTTAAGGCACCCAGGCCCCCGTTCCATCCACGGATCCGTGGATGCCGGAGGCCCCTCATGGCTGGAGGCCCAAGTGAACCATCCCGTGTCCGACGTCGACGACTCCATGGTCCCCCTGGATACGGATCCATCCCTGTGGACCCGCATCTTCATCGTGGCCCCCCTTGTGGTGGTGGGTACCCAGGAGGGCGAAGACCACTACGACCTGGCCCCCAAGCACATGGCAACGCCCCTGGGGTGGACGGGTCTCTTCGGTTTTTCGTGCAATCCGGCCCACGGCACCTACCGAAACGCCCGGGAGCACGGAGCCTTCACGGTGAGCTACCCCCGGCCCGACCAGGTGGTGGTGACGAGCCTCACCGCGACCCCCCGGTCCAGTGATGATGAGGCCACGCCGGGGCTGATCTCGCTCCCCACCGTTCCCGCCAGGGTGGTGGAGGGTCGGGTTCTCCGGGATGCCCGCCTCGTGCTGGAGTGCCGCCTGGAGCGAATCCTGGATGGTCTAGACGAGTCCAGCTTCGTCATCGGGCGCATCGTGGCCGCCAGAGCCCGGCCCGAGGCATTGCGGACCACCGGCATCGACGATGAGGAGGTCCTGAGGCGTGATCCGCCGCTGGCCTTCCTGGCGCCGGACCGTTACGCCGCCATCTCCCGGAGCCACCCCTTCCCCTTTCCGGCGGGGTTCAACCGGTGACGCTCGACCTGAATCTCGCCGTACCACGGGTACGGGAGTGGCTCGACGGGCGGGAGGCGGAGATGATCGCCCTTCTCCGGGAGATCACCATCCTGGAAAGTCCCAGCACCGATCCGTTGTCCCAGGGACCGGTGTTCGACGTGCTGCGGCGAGAGCTGGAGTCCCTCGACTTCCGGGTACTCCGTCTGGGTGGGCGGACCTCGGGCGGACAGCTCTGGGCCCGGCCTCGACGGCGCCCCCGGGGCCATCCCTTCCAGGTGGTGATCGGCCATGTGGATACCGTCTGGCCCACCGGCACCCTGGCTCAGATGCCCTTTACCGTGGAGAACGGCCGTGTTCGGGGACCGGGAGTCTTCGACATGAAGGGCGGGCTGGTGCAGGGGATCTTCGCCCTCCGGGCCCTGGCCGCTCTGGGCATTGATCCCCCGGTGACACCCACCTGGTTCATCAACTCGGACGAGGAGGTGGGAAGCCCGGACTCGGAGAACCGGGTGCGTCACGTGGCGCGCCGCACCCTTCGGGCGCTGGTTCTGGAGCCGGCGCTGGAGCCGGTGGGGAAGCTCAAGACCACCCGTCGCGGAGGTGGCCGATTCGAGGTGCGGGTCCAGGGGAGGAGCGCCCACACCGGTCTGGCTCCCGGAGAGGGCGCCAGCGCCATCCTCGAGCTCTCCCACACCATCCAGGCCCTCTACCAGATCAGCGACCCGGAGCGGGGAATCGCCATCAATGTGGGTGAGGTGCGCGGAGGCTCCCGGCCCAATGTGGTGGCGGCGGAGGCTTCGGCGGTTGTGGATGTCCGGGTGCGAACCCTCTCCGATGCCCGCTGGGTGGAGGAGAGGGTTCGTGCCATCGAGTCCGGCCCGCGAATGACACCGGGGACGTCGGTTGAGATCCTGGGTGCGGTGGACCGACCACCCATGGAGCCGACCCGCCGAAACCGGGCCCTCTGGCGGGGCGCCAGGGAGGTGGCCGGGAAGCTGGGCCTGGAGGTGGACGAGGGCATGTCCGGCGGGGGATCCGACGGCAATACCACAAGCCTGTTCACCGCCACCCTGGACGGTCTCGGGTCGGTGGGTGACGGAGCCCACGCCCTCCACGAGTACCTGGAGGTGGACCGGATGGCCGAGCGCGCCGCCCTCCTGGCCGGCATCCTCCTCCTCCCGGCCCCCCAAGCCTCCGAGCCGGTCCGGCCCCTGCGACGCCGTACGTCGGGACGAGGAGTGGCTACCGGCGTGGGTGGAGGTGGGGAGGCCGGGAACGCGTGAGGCCTTCCCCCTTCCTGTCGTCCAGCACCCGGATCTCGGATCTGGGAACGGAGGAGTTCCAGGTGGAGGCTCTCCCGCGTGACCGCTGGAGAACGGGGGATTACGTGGTGGTGGAGTGCGGGCCGGGTTCGGGCGTCCTGGAATTGCCCGATGGTCGGCTCGTCACCCTGGAGCCGGGAGATGAGATGGTGGGGGTTCTCGGGCATCGGCGGGCGACCCTGGAGGCCTCGGGGAGTTGGGAAGAGGTCGGTCCCGACGGTGGGATGGAGCTTCTTACCGGCGGGGGGCTCCTGGGCCGGTGCACCTCCAGATCCCCCTGGATCCCCGCCCTTCAGACCGCACGGTATCTGGGGCACGCCGGCCGGTGTGGCGTTCCGCTCCGTATGTCCCATTTCATACGTGACCCGGATCTTTCCGGCGATCCTGATCCCGGTCACCCCGTCGTGCTGATCACCGGGACCTCCATGTCGTGCGGAAAGACCGCGACGGCCCGCTCCGTGATCCGTCGTCTTTCCCGCCTGGGATTCCGGGTCGTGGCGGCAAAGCTCACCGGGGCGGCTCGCTTCCGGGACATCCGGACCATGGCTGACGCCGGGGCGGTGGCGGTGTTCGACTTCGTGGACGCCGGCCTGCCCTCGACCATCTGTTCGCCGGAAGCGCTGCACCGTGCCTTGCACGTGGTCCTGGCCCGGGTGGCAGCCACCCCCGCCGATGTGGCCGTGCTGGAGGTGGGTGCTTCCCCCCATGAGCCGTATCAGGGAGC
>PWZC01000463.1 GCA_003567615.1 Gemmatimonadota bacterium
ACCCGACCGACCCATCGGGCTGGGCAAAGGGTTCCACCGGTCCCCCCTGAACCTTTTGCCTGTCCCCTCCGTAGGGGAAGGATAGGAGTGGCCAAGGCCGCATTTTCTTCTTCGGGGGAGGGAAGTACCATGTCGAAGCGCGACGGGGAGGCACCGGTCATCGAGATTCGGGGCCTTGAGCGCGAGTACAGGCTGGGCGCCGAGACGGTTCGGGCCTTGCGGGGGGTCGACCTGTCCATCGACCGGGGAGAATTCGTCGCCATCATGGGGCCGTCCGGGTCGGGCAAGTCCACCATGATGAATCTCCTGGGCTGTCTGGACACACCCACCGCCGGAGAGTACCGGCTGAACGGTCAGAACGTCAGCCGCCTCAGCGAGGGACAGTTGGCGCGGGTTCGGAATCAGGACATCGGGTTCGTCTTCCAGACATTCAACCTCCTGCCCCGTGCCTCGGCTCTCCACAATGTGGAACTCCCCCTCATCTACGCCGGCGTATCGGCCGCCGAGCGTCGCGAGCGTGCCCGGCGGAAGCTGGAGATGGTGGGGCTCGGTGATCGCATGTCCCATCGCCCGCCGGAGCTGTCCGGTGGGCAGCGGCAGCGTGTGGCCGTCGCCCGCGCGCTCGTGAATGAACCGGCGCTCCTCCTGGCCGATGAGCCTACCGGGAATCTGGATTCCCGGACCAGCGATGAGATCATGGACGTGTTCGTCCGCCTGAACGATGAAGGCCAGACCCTGATTCTGGTCACCCACGAGCATGACATCGCCGAGTACGCCAAACGGCAGGTGCACCTTCGAGACGGAATGATCGAACGGGATTTCCTGAATGAGGTCCGGCGGACCGCCACGCTCAGCGCGGCTCCATCCTCACCATCCTGAGTTCCACGGTCTGCCCTTCTCCGTTCCGGACCACTTGGAGGATGATGGGATCCGAGGCCCGGAGATCCCCCGACCCTCTTTGCGCCACGATCCGACGGAGGTCGGCCACGGTTCGTACCGGCGTATCCTGGACGGTCTTGACCACGTCTCCGGGCTCGAGACCGGCTGCCCGGGCAGGTGTTCCTTCCGCCACTTCCAGGACCAGAAGACCACCTTCTACTCCGAAGTAGCGGGCCAACCCAGGATCCAGGTTCCTGAACTCGGCCCCGGCCACTGCCCGAAGCCCCACCACCGCAGCCGGACGATCGCCCCAGCGCATTCGCGCCCGGACGCCCTCGCCACGCCCCTGCGGGATGTGAGGTCTGGGTGCGGCGATGACGGCTATCTCCCGGTCCACCAATCCTCGGCGGACCACCAGACCCAGGCGATCTCCCGGACGGATCCGGGCCAGGGAGGCTTCCAGGGATTCACGGGTTGCCGGAACGCCCTCGATCCGGAGGATCACGTCGCCCGGGCGGAGCTCGGCGCGGTCTCCCGGACCTCCGGGAAGGATGGCCCGGATGGTCAATCCCACCGGGTCCCTCCCATCGGCCAGTTCAACCTGGACTCCGAGCCAACCCCGGCGGTCGCCCTGCTGGCCTTCGAGGGGGGCGACTGCGAGGACCGTCCACACCGCCACCAGTGCCAGGACCACCGCGCCCCGCGCTCGCCTGCCCCCAGATCTGCCCCGGCTCATCGTCGGTCGTTGTATCATCGGTCGTTCCCATCCACCTGGGTCAATACCAGATCCGGTCGGGGGAGGTCGCCGCCATCCCCATCCGTGCGGCGTCCTGTTCGACCTGGACGTTCAGGATCAATCCATTGAGAAACGGGTCCGCCGGTGCCGCCCACAGAGCTTCGCGTCCCGCCTGGAGCAGTGACTCCATGAGAGCGTAGCGGACGTGGGGATCCTCCGTATCGTCCTGGGCCTCGCCAGCCTCCGCCATGACCCTCTCCCGGTACTGCTCCAGGGCCAGGCGGTGCCACTCCTCGGTCATGGCCAGCACCTCCTGGGCCTCGGTCAACGAGAACCCACCCGACGACGCCAGGAGAGCCTCGATCCCGTCGGGACCAGTGGGGTCCCATCCCGAGCCTCCGCCGGACGGACCCAGGAGACCGGCCGAGCCCACACCGGCCCCCAGGAGGAAGAGCAGGATTCCCGCCGCAAGTCGGCTCCACGGCATGGGACGAGATGCCGACGTCTTCCCGCCGGACCCCGAGGTACCGGGGGCGGCCAGCAGTCCCTCGGACTCCAGGCGGGACTCCAGCGCTTCCCAGGGAGCCGACCCCGGTCGGACCGAAGGGAGGGAGGTCAGGGCATGGGTCTGCTCCCGGAGTCCCTCCAGTTCCCGAAGACACCGCGGACATGTCTCCAGGTGCGCCGCCTCCGTCTCGTCCGGTGACTCGTCCAGGAGGCGGGCCAGCGTCTCCAACGTCAGATGTCGCTCCATCGTCAATCTCCTGTTTCCCGGTCCGACGACCGATGGTCTGCAAGGTCCAACTCGGAGCCTCGCAGGATCAGCCTCATCCGGGCTCTGGCCTTGAAGAGCTGGGATTTGGAAGTTCCCGGCTGAACACCCAACCGCTCTGCGATCTCCCCATGGGTGAACCCTTCCACGTCATGGAGCACGAGGATGGCGCGCATCCCCTCGGGCAGCCGATCCAACGCGGCCTCCAGGCGGCGCCCGGCCAGGGGGTCGGCCGGCCCACGGTCGCTGGGAGTCGGGATGTCCTCGGAAAGGGGGCCCTGAACCTCATGCCTCCTCTCGCGACCGCGCAGACCCTGTAGGGCCGCGTTCACGGCGATCCGGTGGAGCCATGTGGAGAAGCGCGCATCGCCCCGGAAGCCGGGAAGGGCCCGAAGGGCCCGGATCCACGCCTCCTGCGCCGCATCCTCCGCCAGATCCTCATCGCCGGCAATGCGCCGCACCACCGCATACACCCGGGGGGCATAGCGCTCATACAGCGCTCGGCTTGCCGCCCGGTCGCCCCTGGCGGCGCCATCGATGAGTTCCCGTTCGCCTGAGACCGGCATCCCCCGTCCTCGTCGCGATGCTCCGTGCCCGACCCTCTCCGGTCGGTTCTCGTTCCTTCGATGTCCATCCGGGCCCAAAGGGTTGCCCATGGGAGACGACAGGCCCGACACCGGTCCGTCTTGTGGCCCACCGGACCCTTGGTTAGCCTCGGGCGTCGCCGGGCCATTCACCGGCGGATCCCGGCCGGCGGTTCGGGTCTTCTCCCATCCCCCTCCCGGAGGTTCCCGCTTCCATGTCCCCCCCGCCCGGGCCCGCTGGCTCCGCCTCGCTCCCCAGTCCAGGGGGCGCCATCGCCCTCCTGTTCCTCGTCGCGATCCTCTTCCTGCTGGGTGCATTCCCCCTGGGCGCCCTCCTGGGAGAACCGGGACTGGTCCTGAGCCAACTCCTCTTCCTGGCGTTGCCCGCCGTCCTCTACGTCGTGGTCCGGGGGCACGATCTCACCCGTACCTTCTCGCTGCGCCTGCCTTCGAGACGCCACCTCCTGGGCGGGCTGCTCCTCTTCCTCGGGGGTACACCGTTGGCCTGGTTCCTGGCCTGGCTCCAGAGTCTGGTGGCCCCGGTGCCCGTGGAATATCTCGAAGCCATGGCCGAGATGCTCACGGCGGACTCGCTGTCTCGCTTCCTGTGGCTCCTGGTCATGGCGGCGGTGGTGCCGGCCGTATGTGAGGAAGTGCTCTTTCGGGGTACTCTCCTGAGCGGGCTTCGCAACGGTCTTCCCGCCGGAGTCGCCGTGGTGCTGAGTGGGATCATCTTCGGGTTGTTCCACGCCTCGCCTGAAACCGGGTTCAGAATCCTTCCCACCGCCTGGCTGGGTATTCTCCTGGCTTGGGTGGTGGTGGCCAGTGGATCGCTGCCCCTGGCGGCGCTTCTC
Organism: Gemmatimonadota bacterium; assembly: GCA_003567615.1. Classification (GTDB taxonomy): domain Bacteria; phylum Gemmatimonadota; class Gemmatimonadetes; order Longimicrobiales; family Gaopeijiaceae; genus PWLA01. The sequence continues at coordinate 3,826 of PWZC01000463.1, forward strand.
CACTTCCTGAACAATGGGGCCATCCTGGCGCTCATGGCCTTGCCTCTGACCCGCGA
>PWZC01000424.1 GCA_003567615.1 Gemmatimonadota bacterium
CGGCCACGTAGCTCAGGTTCTCCATGGCCCGGGCCTGGAGGAGCGTGTCCCAGGCCCTCTGCCGCGCCGCCGGCCAGTTGGCCACGAAGATGAGGAGGTCGTAGTCCAGCCCCTCGGGGCGGGACCGGTCGAAGCGATTCCGGGCAAAGACGGGAAACCGCAGGTCATAGCAGACCAGGGGGCAGATCCGCCATCCCCGGAAGTCCACCACGAGCCGGTCCCTCCCTGCCACGTAGTGCTCGTGTTCCCCGGCCATGCGGAAGAGGTGCCGCTTGTCGTAGTGAAGGCAGCGGCCGTCGGGCATGGCCCAGAGGAGCCGGTTCCGAACCCCGCCTCCGGTCCCTTCCCGGATCTGCACGCTCCCGGTGATGGCCGCGCCGAGCTCCCTCGCCTGCGCCCGGAGCCAGGCCACCGTTTCACCCTCCATGGTCTCGGCCCAGCCCACCGATTCGTTGGAGAACCCGGTGGTGAAGGTCTCGGGCAGGATCACCAGGTCACACCCCCGGCAGGCGGCATGGAACTCGGCTTCGAAGCGGCGGCGGTTGGCTTCGGCGTCGTGCCAGACGGTGTCGGCCTGGAGGAGGGCGACGCGGAGGTCCTGGCTCATGCCTCCCTCAGCCTGGCCAGTCCGGCCTCCAGCGTCTCATCGTCCTTGGCGAAGCAGAGCCGGACGAGCCGCTGGTCCGGCGGGGGGTCGGCGTAGAAGGGCGACAGCGGGATGGTGGCCACCCCCCGTTCCGTGCAGAGCCACCGGGCGAACTCCAGGTCCGGGAGGTCGGAGATGGCCGAGTAGTCCACGAGCTGGAAGTACGCACCGGCCACCGGGAGGGGACGGAAGGGGGTCGAGGCCAGCCCTGCGGCAAACCGGTCCCGGCGCGCCTGGAGGAAGGGGCCCAGTGCCTCGTGGTGCTCCGGATGCTCCCGGATCATCTCAGCCAGGGCCCACTGGGCCGGGGTGAAGGTCGAAAAGGTGTTGCACTGGTGGATCTTCCGGAACTCGCGCGTGAGGGCCGCCGGGGCCACGCAGTACCCGACCTTCCACCCGGTGCAGTGGTAGGTCTTCCCGAAGCTGGAGAGGACGAAGCTCCGCCGGGCGAGACCCGGGGTGCGGAGCGCGCTCTCATGGGCCGCGCCGTCGAAGACCATGTGCTCATAGACCTCGTCGGAGAGGACGAGGGTCCCGGTGTCCCGGAGGAGGGCGTCGAGCCGGGCCATCTCCCCTGCCGTCCACACCGCCCCCGACGGGTTGTGGGGCGTGTTCAGGACGAGGAGCCGGGTGTGCGGTGACAGGGCCGCCTCCAAGCGCTCCCAGTCGACCCGAAAGTCCTGGGGATCCAGGGGAACGTGGACGGCGCGTCCGCCCGCCAGGAGGACGGCGGGAGCGTAGGCGTCGTAGGCCGGGTCCAGGAGGATGACCTCCTCACCGGGCCTGACCACGGCCAGGACGGCGTCCAGGATCCCCTCGCTGGCCCCGCTGGTCACGGTGATCTCCGTATCGGGGCAGACCTTCACCCCGTGGCAGGCTTCGATCTTTCCGGCGATGGCTTCCCTGAGCGGCTGGATCCCGTGCATGGGGGCGTACTGGTGATGGCCCTGGGCCATGGCCCGGACCGTCCCCGCCACCAGCGCGGCCGGGGGCTCGAAGTCGGGGAATCCCTGCCCCAGGTTCACGGCCCCGCTGCTCCGGGCCAGCTCGGACATGACGGTGAAGATGCTGGTGCCGATCTCGGGAAAGCGCGTTTCAGGTTCCATGTGAAAAACGTAGACCCCGGCCCGGGGGCGGACAACGGGAGGTGGGGTGGCCGGGTCGGCGCGAGGCATGGAACGCCCCGTAGGGCATCGAAGAACTCAACGGACATCCCCGTCCTTGCTCGGCCATGAGCCGTCTCCTAGTATGTATCCGTTTCACATATTTCCTGAAACAATTTGGTGACAGAATTCTACCCTCACGCGTCCCCTGGGAGGGGCTCGAATTGCCCGTTACCAGGAGCAGGTGGTTTCAGTGAGCATTGAGACAGGGCCACGCCCGACATTCGGGGGCGGCTCGATACCCACCTGGGTGAGGGTGCTGCTCGTGCTGGGGATGCTCTACGTCTTCCTGGTGGGCGTCGGCCTGCTAGAGGTCGGCATCGCCGGGCTCGGCGAGGACTTCACCACCCGGCTACTGGGCCGAGTCGCCAACCCACTGTCCGGGCTGTTCGTCGGCCTGCTGTTCACGGTGCTGGTCCAATCCTCCTCGGTCTCGACTGCGGCCATCGTGGGGATGGTGGGCGCTGGGACGATCCCGTTGGGGCTGGCGGTGCCCATGGTCATGGGCGCCAACATCGGAACCACGGTCACCAACACCCTGGCGGCCCTGGGCAACATCCGTAGGCCCAACGAGTTCCGACTGGGCTTCGCAGCCGCGACCCTGCACGACTACTTCAAGTTGTTGTCGGTGGCGATCCTGCTGCCGCTGGAGTTGGCTACCGGCATACTGGTCCGCATCTCGACCTGGCTGACCGGCATCCTGCGGGGCACCGAGGTCGCCGAGGTCGGTTCGAGTCCGATCCGCACCGCCGTGAAGCTACCCGTGGGCCTGGTGCAGGACCTCCTCGGAGCCCTGCCCCTGGGTTCGATGCTGGTCGCGGTGCTCCTGCTGGGGCTGGGGCTGGGCGCCATCTTCGCCGCGCTGGGCGCCCTGACCAGGAACATGCGCACGCTGGCGGCGGGCGGCGTCGAGCAGGTGATGAACAACGTCATCGGCAAGGGCGGTGGGGTCATGGGCATCCTGGTGGGAATCGTGGTCACCGTCGCCGTTCAATCCTCGAGCATTACCACCGCCATGATGGTCCCCATGGTGGCCGCCGGCTTGCTCACCCTTCGGAGCGCCTACCCGGTCACCCTCGGTGCCAACATCGGCACCACCATCACCGCTCTGCTGGCCTCACTGGCGGTGCTGCGCCCGGAAGGCCTGACCATCGCCCTGGTCCATACCCTGTTCAACCTGCTGGCCATCTTGATCATCTACCCGATCCCCTTCATCCGCGAACTGCCCGTGAAGGCTGCGGTGTGGACGGCCGACGTGGCGACCAAACGCACTTCGCTGGTTCTGGTCTACGTCCTGGGGCTATTCATAGTGATCCCCGCCCTCGGCGTGCTCATCCTCGGCTGACCTCCCACCCGGAGAACCCCATGCCCTTCGGCTTCACTCGCTCCCGCTCCAGCGACGACCGCCTCGACGCCATCGAGGACATCATCCGTCGCATGCTCGACGACGACCGTATCGTGTTCGAACTGGCCATGTCCATCCTTGTCGACGGCGTGGACTGGCGGGGCGTACGCCGCGAGATCAAGGTCACCGACCAGCGTGTCAACGAAGGCGAACGGGAGATCCGCCGCCAACTGGTGGTCCATGCCAGTGTTGCCGGGGCCATCGACACGCCCGCCATCCTGGTCTACATGTCCATCGTCAAGGACATCGAACGCATCGGCGACTACGGGAAGAACCTCCGAGACCTCGGCCGCGACGGCGCCGACCTCTCCGACTTCCCCGAATGGCACGAACTGCGCGACCGCGTCGCCAAACTCATCACCGAGACGGCCGAGATCTTCGCCGCCCGGAACACCGAACAGGCCCGCCAGCGGCTCATCGAGGGAGACCAGTTGCTCTCCCGCTTCGACGACATGGTCTCCGCATTGGTCCGCGCCGACGACGGCCAGCCCCACCCCACTGCCCGGGCCCTGGCCGCCCGCTACCTCAAGCGCATCGTCGCCCACCTCACCAACGTGCTCTCCGCCGTGGTCATGCCCATCGACCGCCTCGACTACTTCGACGAGGACCCGGAAGACCGGGAGTGATCCGGCCCGGAAGGGGACGACCACGCACCCATATGACG
>PWZC01000289.1 GCA_003567615.1 Gemmatimonadota bacterium
CTCTACCGGAAGCGCTTCCTGGAAAAGCTGGTGGAGGAGACGGTTCAGGAGCTCCCCGAGCATCATCAGCTCGTGTTCCGGCTTCGTGAGCTGGAGGGGAAGAGCTATGAAGAGATCTCCGAGATCACCGGGGTGAACCTGGGGACGGTGAAGAGCCGCCTGCACCGGGCCCGGAACTCCTTCGCGCAGCGGATCGAGCACTCCCTGAATTGATCCAGTCTCCCTGAATCGGGTCTATGTTCCAGAATCTTCGGGATGCCTTCCGAGAGGCCGTCCACAACTTCCGGACTGAACTCAACCGAGATCAGGTTCCCGAGGCGGCCCATCGACTACTCCGTGCCATGGAAGAGGAGTTGATCCGGGTTCGATCGGAGGTGAAGGCGCTGGAAGGTGAGTTGACCCAGGTGCGCTCCCGCGCCGCCCGCGAAGAGGATGAGGTACGCAAGTGCCTGCGCCGGGAAGAGATGGCCCGAAAGATCGGGGATGAGGAAACGGTGGAGGTGGCCCGCAGCTACGCCCGCCGGCATCTCCGGATGCAGGAGGTGCTCACGGAGAAGGCCGAGGTATTGGAGCGGGAGATCAAAGTACGGTCCGGGGAAGTCGAAGAGATGACCCGTTCCCTCAAGCAGGCTCAGGTGCAGCGTGAGTCGCTCCTGGCGTCGTCCAGCCGCCGTGAGGCTCGTGAGTCCCTTCAGGACGCCGACGGACTCTTCGCCGAGATGGATCGGATGTCGGAGAAGATCGAGGATCTGGACCGTCGGAGTCAGGCCTTCCGCGACCTGGCCGGGATGGGCACCGAGGAGCCGGCCGGGGCCGGAAAGGCCTCCGCACAGGCGACCGAGACGGAGATCGATGCCCGCCTCGCGGAGTTGAAGCGGCGGATGGCTCGGTAGGGGTCGGCGAAGCGACGATCCGGGGTGGCCTGAACCGCCTCGTCGGGATAGATTCGTCGGGTCTTGGCGACCGTGGGGTGATCACTGTTCACCTCGGAACAACGCGTATATGGAGACGCATCGATGGAGAACTGGATCGGGATCGCAATCTGGATCGTGCTCGGCGCTGTCATCGGGCTGGCCATGAAGTTCCTGGTGAAGCGCCCGGAGGAGCAGGCGGGGCACACGCTCATCCTGGCCATCCTCGGTTCCTTCGGTGCGGTCATTGGGGGTATGCTGGGTGTGGGTCTCTTCCACTTCTATCACCCCTCCGCCCTTTCGCTGGGCGGGATGGCCAGCGCGGCGGTCCTGGCCGGCGTCATGGCCTGGATCTACCGCTGGGGAATTCGCACAATGGTTTGACGTGGGCCGGGAATGACGGTCCAGGTCAGCCCCCCACCACGGGTTCAGGTCCCGCCTCTTCCCCAGAGGCGGGACCTTTCCTTTTCCCTCAAGTGAGACTCCCATGACCACACCGGACGAGTCCCTGGCCAGGATCGGTGCCCGCCTCCGAGAAGAACTTTTCGACTTCCTGCGCATCCCGTCGGTCAGCGCCCGCTCCGAGCACCGGGAGGACGTCCGCCGCGCGGCGGACTGGGTGGGAAGACACCTTCGCGCCACCGGATTCGAAACCGAGGTGGTGGATACCCCCGGCCATCCGGTGGTTCTGGGCGAGTGGAAGAAGGCGGGTCCGGGCGCACCGACCCTCCTCATCTACGGGCACTACGACGTGCAGCCGGCCGAGCCCCTGGACCTCTGGACGTCCCCGCCCTTCGAGCCCGAAATTCGGGACGGCCGCCTGTACGCCCGAGGAGCCACCGACGACAAGGGACAGCTCTACCTGCACCTGAAGGCGCTGGAGCTTCTCATGGGCTCCGAGGGTCGACTGCCGGTCAACGTGGTGGTGGTGGCTGAAGGCGAGGAGGAGATAGGCTCGCCAAGCCTTCTGCCCTTCCTCCGGGACTACCGGGACCGCCTGGACTGCGACGCAGTCATCATCTCCGACTCCCAGATGTTCGCGCCCGGGGTCCCCTCCCTGCTCTCGTCGCTGCGGGGGCTGGCGTACGTGGAGATCCACGTGCAGGGCGCTCGATCCGATCTCCACTCAGGCGCCTACGGCGGCGCCGTGCCCAACGCCGCCACTGTCCTGGCACGTCTTCTGGCATCGCTCCATGACGCAGACGGCCGCGTCGCCATCCCCGGTTTCTACGACCGGGTGGCCCATTGGGATGCCGAGGCCCGCGCCGCCATCGGCGGCCTGCCGTTCGACGAAGAGGGGTTCCGGGAAGAGACCGGCGCACCGGGGCTTCAGGGTGAAGCCGGTTACGGGACGCTGGAGCGACTCTGGATCCGCCCCACCTGCGAGGTCAATGGACTTCTTTCCGGATACACGGGCGAGGGAGCCAAGACCGTGCTCCCGGCCCGGGCCATGGCAAAGGTGAGCTTCCGCCTGGTGCCGGATCAGGATCCCGATGAGATCCCGGCTCTCCTTCGCCGCCACCTGCAGGCCGTAGCGCCACCGCAGGTGCGGGTTGAGGTGCGTGAGCTTCACCATGGTCGACCCTGGCGCGGCGCTCCGGAGGGACCGGTCTTCGAGGCGGCACGCCGCGCACTGACAAGGAGTTTCGGGCGTGAACCGGTCCTCACCGGCGAGGGAGGCTCCATCCCCATTGTGTCGGACTTCGAGAAGGTCCTGGGGGCACCGGTGCTCCTTCTGGGGTTCGGGCTCCCGGGCTCCAACCTCCACGCACCCGACGAATGGTTCCCCGACGCCCATCTGGAGAAGGGTATCGAGACCCTCCTCTATCTCTACGAGGAGTTGGAGGGCTGATCCCCAGGATCGTCGGTCCGCGCGGCCATGGCGGCGGCGCGAAGCAGGGCTCGAGCCTTGTTCAGGGTCTCCTCATACTCCCGCCCCGGGTCCGAGTCGGCCACCCCCCCGGCCCCGGCCTGGACGAAGGCCCGTCCCTCGTGCACGAGCACGGTCCGGATCGCGATGGCCGTGTCCATATTCAGGCCGCCGTACCCCAGATAGCCCACGGCTCCGGCATAGGGTCCCCGACGGACGGGCTCCAACTCCTCGATGATCTCCATGGCGCGGATCTTGGGAGCCCCCGACACGGTTCCCGCCGGGAAGCAGGCGCGGAGCACGTCCATGGCCGAAAGGCCCGGCCGGAGCTCCCCCTCGACCTGGGAGCAGAGGTGCATGACGTGGGAGTACCGTTCCACCGCCATGAGCTCCGGCACCCGGACCGACCCGTAGCGGGCCACCCGACCCACGTCGTTCCGGCCCAGATCCACCAGCATCCGGTGCTCCGCCAACTCTTTTTCATCGGCGGCCAGCTCCTGGGCCAGCGCCACGTCCTCCTCCGGTGTCGCCCCCCTGGGCCTCGTCCCGGCGATGGGACGAACGGTGATGGTTCCTCCCTCCACCCGGGTCAGGACCTCCGGTGACGCTCCCACCAGGGTGACACCGTCCATCTCCAGGAAGAAGAGGTAGGGCGACGGGTTGAGGGACCGGAGGGCGCGGTAGAGTTCGAAGGGACTCGAGGCCAGGTCGATGCCCAACCGCTGACTCAACACCACCTGGAAGGCGTCACCGGCCAGGATGTACTCCCGGATCCGCTCCACCGCCGCCTCGAAGTCCCCTCGCTCCATGGAACTGGTGATGGGGGGATCCCCCCCGGGCTCCCGACGGAGGGCCAGGGCTGGGGGAGGTGGAGAGGCCCGCAACGTCTCCACCACCCCCTCCAGGCGTCGACGGGTCTCGTCGTACCGGTGCCGTAACTCCTGCGTCGAAAGGCCCGGCTCCACCTCCACGGCCCGGATCGCCATGGCGTGCCCCAGGAGGTTATCGATGGCCAGAACCACATCGGTGAACACCACCTGGGCATCCGGAAGGTCCAGATCACCATGGGCCAGCTCGGGGAGGCGCTCAATGACCC
>PWZC01000337.1 GCA_003567615.1 Gemmatimonadota bacterium
CCACCAGCCCCACGGCGATTCCCACCAGGAGTCCGGCCAGCGTCCCCCGGCCTCCCAGCGGCGACGGATCGGCGTCGTAGATTCGCCGGGAGGGGGCCGAGGGCTCCGCGCTCCCGGGCTCACTCTCCACCGCAGGTCCCAGCGCCTTCACCGACCCTTCCCACCCGCAGAAGAGACAGGTGGCCACGCCCTGGGTCCGCGAGGTGCGATTCAGATGGACCGGGGGGCTCTGGCTGCAGGAAGGGCAGCGCCCGGCAATGGGCAGCGGCCGGATCAGGTCGTAGAACCGCCCCTTGGATACGCTGAAGCGGCTCACAATGGCGTTCACGCTCTCGTCGGATTCCCAGTACCGGGAACTGATCCGCCGGGCCAGCTTCTCGTCGTTCTCGCTCAAGGACGCCTCCTGGTTGACCGCTTCCTGAACCCACATGAAGATAGCGGATGCGTCCTTGAACATAGTGCGAGCCGCCAGAGGGGGCGAGGTTCAGCCCCCCGCCACCCCGCGCCCCTCGGCGCCCAACCCCGGATCCACGTGCATATTCCCGCTCCCCACGGCCAACTGGAGGCGAACCTCCGGGAGGCCCAGGGTACGCCCCGCGGCGCCGCCGTCCTCTGCCACCCCCATCCCCTCCACGGCGGCACCATGCACACGAAGGCCGTCTTCCGCACCGCGCAGGCGCTGGCCGAGGCGGGCTTCCACGTGCTCCGCTTCAACTTCCGCGGGGTTGGAACCAGCACCGGCTCGTACGACGAGGGGGTGGGCGAGATGGACGATGCCCGGGCGGCGCTGACGTGGCTCCGGGAGTGCTTCCCCTCCCTGCCCCTCCTGCTGGGAGGGTTCTCCTTCGGCTCACGGGTGGCGCTCCGGGTCGGTGTCGAAGATGACGGGGTGGAAGCGCTCCTGGGGCTCGGCCTGGCTCCGGATCTCTTCGACTACGGCTTCCTGGACGGGGTGGCAAGGCCCGTCCTCCTGGTGCAGGGCGAGGACGACCGATTCGGAAGCGGAGCCCGGGTCGCCGAGATGGTTGAGGGGCTCGCCGGGCCCATCACCCTTGTGCGCGTGGCGGGATCGGACCACTTCTTCCACCAACACTTCGAGGAACTCCAGCGGGCGGTGAGGGAATACTTCACCCTCGGCGCTGGCGCCGCGCCTTTCGGCCCTGCTCCGGACTGACCCGGTCCCACGTCCAGGCCCGACCCGGCCGGCCCCCTTGCCACACCGGCCGGCCTCCTTGTCACACCGACCGGCCCCCTTGCCACAAGAGAAGAGAAAGCGCTTGAAGATCTACACCCGCACCGGCGACCGCGGCGACACCGCCCTTTTCGGGGGCGGCCGGGTCCCCAAGACCCACCCCCGCGTCCAGGCCTACGGGACCATCGACGAACTGAACTCCTTTCTGGGGCGCGCCATCACGCAGGTGGCCTCGGAGGAGATCCGGGACCGCCTCTCGTCCATCCAGCACGACCTCTTCACCGTGGGATCCCACCTGGCCACCCCGCCGGCTCGGGAAGGTCGGGCGCGCCCCCACCTTCCGCCCATGCCCAAGGCCCGGGTGGCACAGATGGAGGCGTGGATCGACGAGGCGGAATCGGAGCTGGCGCCCCTTCGCGCCTTCATCCTGCCGGGGGGCTCCAACGGCGCCGCCGAACTCCACGTGTGCCGAACCGTGTGTCGGCGTGTGGAGCGGATGGTGGTGCGGCTGGGGCCGGACGAGCCGGAGTGCGAAGCCATCATCCAGTACCTGAACCGTCTCTCCGACCTCCTCTTCACCCTGGCCCGTCTGGAGAACCATCGGGCCGGGGCCCCGGATGTGGAGTGGCGGAAGGAGGAATCGCCATGACCACACTGCCCTTCGCCCTCTCCGTTCGCCGTGAGCGCCTCCCCGACGGTACGCCGGGCTCCGAGGCCACTCCCCGGGACTCCCAGGCGGCGGCCACCGGTGAGCCCCCCGCGCCGCCGGGCTTCCCCGCCGTGATCCGGGGTGAGATCCACCTCCCCGATGGCGGCGGAACCGGCGGTGGAACCCCCGGTGGAACCGGCGAGAAAACCGGCGACGGAACCGGCGGCGGAACCGGCGGTGGAACCCCCGGCGGAACCGGCGACGAAACCCCCGGCGAGAAAACCGGCGAGAAAACCGGCGGCGGAACCGGCGACGCCCCCTCCGCCGTGGTCCTCATCCATGGGTTCAAGGGCTTCCGGCGGTGGGGCTTCTTCCCCCATGTGGCCGAGCGGCTGGTGGAGGACGGCCATGCGGTGGTGGCCTTCGACTTCTCCCTGAACGGGGTGGGCGAGGGCGGGCTGGATTTCGACGAGCTGGACGCCTTCGGCCGGAACACCTTCTCCCGGGAACTGGCCGAGCTCCGGCAGGTGGTGGAAGCGCTTCGGGGCGGAAGTCTCCCGGGGGCGGTTCCCACGCGGATCGGGCTGTTGGGCCACTCCCGGGGAGGCGGGATCGGCATCCTGGGAGCCCGGGACCTGGGAGTCGATGCCCTGGTGACGTGGGCGTCGGTGTCCACCTTCCAGCGGTGGGACGAGGCGACCCGGAAGCGGTGGAAGGAGGCCGGCCGCATTTATGTGGCCAATGCCCGGACCAAGCAGGACATGCCTCTGGACGTGACCCTCCTGGAAGACATGGAGGAAAACGGCGAGCGGCTGGACATCGAGGCGGCGGCGGGGGCGTTGGAGATGCCCTGGCTCATCGTCCACGGCGACCGGGATGAGGCGGTGTCGGTGGCCGAGGCGGAGCAACTTTCCCGGGCCCAGCCCGGTGCCCGGCTCGAAGTGATCGCCGGCGCCGGTCACACCTTCGGCGCCACCCATCCCTTCTCCGGCGAGAGCGAGCACCTCGGCCAGGCCCTCGCGGCGACCCGGGAGCACTTCCGCACCGCCCTGGGCGGCGCGTGATTCCGGACTCTTCCGGCAGCGGTCCACCCCCCGCCGAGCCGAACGACCGGCCTCTCCGCCGGGCCGATGCCGCCCAGCCCCACGGCGCCCAGCCCCCCGCCGCCCAGGCCCACGGCGCCCAGCCCCACGCCGCTGTGCGCGCCCACGCCGCCGAGCGGGCCGGCAAGATGGTGGGCCGGGTCCAGCGACGCCTCCGTCGCTCCGGGGTCGAGCCCGCCGTCGCCGGGCGGATCCTGGCGGTGGTGGATGCGGCACTGGACCACCGCTGCGACCTGGTGGACGACGACCACGACCACCGGCTCCTCCATCCGGCCCGAACGGTGCTGGTGCTCATGGATGACCATGGGGTGGTCGATCCCTTCCTCCTGAAGGCCGGAGCGGCGCTGGAGACCCGGTTTCCGGACATGGCCCTCCCAGGCGAGCGGCGGATCGGCCTGGGGATGGAGCCGGGTCCCCTGGACCGGCTCCCCGATCCGGGGTGGAGCGGGGACGAAGACGACGCGGGCCTGCTGGAAGAGCTGGTGTCGCTGGACCCCGGGGTCCTCACCGTGGCGCTGGCCGAGGCGCTGGACCAGATCCGTCACCTCCATGTGGAGCCGGGGCGTCCGGCGCTCGGGCGGGGAGCCGTTCTGGCGCGAGACGTGTACCGGCCTCTGGCGCACCGCGTCGACCCCGACGGTGCCGGCCTGGCCCGTCGTTTCGATTGGTGGCTCAGGCGGGTGGGGCGGGGTGTCCTGAGCGACTGACATCCGGTCCTTGCGGGTCCGGGGGGCCTTATCCATAGTTCTCGTGCCCAACCCCCGCCGGCACTTCGGCAGGTCCGGGGGTCCGTCGGAGGGTCCGGCGCCCGAAAGTTCATCTCAAGTCATAAACGGAAGTCCCATGGCCTACATCATCACCGAACCGTGCATCGGAACGAAGGACGCCTCCTGTGTGGAGGTCTGCCCGGTGGATTGCATCTACGAAGC
>PWZC01000402.1 GCA_003567615.1 Gemmatimonadota bacterium
AAGCACAAGCATTAGAATTTAAGTACAAAAGATTTACAGTTGGAATTGATACAGCGTATTCAAGAAATAGTGATGATACATTCGTGTTTATATTTGGTGGAATAACTACTTGTGGCAAATTTCTAGTACTAGAAGAAAAAGTGTTACAAAATAAAGGAAGAGCAGAACCATATACACCAAGTGATATAGCGGTAATAGCAACTGACTTTGTGATAAACAACCAAAGAAAATGGGGAACAGTTTTAAGTGTTTTTGTAGATAGTGCAGACCAAGCAACAATAACCGAGTGTCAAAAGTATAAACGAACAAAAGGTTTAAACTTTAACTACATAAATGCTTACAAGAAAACAAAGATAATAGATAGAATAAATTTGCAAAATAGTTGGATTGCTACAAAGCATTACTTAATTGTAAAGCATTGTAAACATCATATATCAGAACACGATATATACAGTTGGAAAGAAGAAAAAGATGAACCAGAGGACGCAAACGACCACACAATAAATGCTTCGCAGTATGCGTGGTTACCATTTAAGGAGGCAATAGGTAATGAAGTTAAAAGATAAAATAGGGTTAGAAATAACAAACTTTCTATATCCCTACATAACAGACTATACGAAAATGAGAGGTGACAATATGCCAAGAAATGTAATGAATTATGATGAATACTGCTTACAAGAAAAATACTTGTGGTTTTTAGGAGAAGAAGATTTAATAGCAGACTTTTATCAAACAAGAACGAACAATTTTTCAATAATAGACACAAGAGCAAGTTATTTTTACGCAAATGTAGGTAGTGATTTAAGAGTTGTTCATAGTGGATTAGCAGGACTAATATCACACGGTAAGGCAAATTTATTAGTAAATGGTGGTATCGAAGCAAAGATACTAAACACTAGAGGAAATGAAGATAAAAACAAAACAGAACAATTAACTGAAATTTTAGAAGATAACAAAGTTAAAAACTTAATATATCAATCAGCACTAACATTAAGTTGGGGGAAAAGGTTTGCTTGGAAGATTTCTTTAGATAAAGAAGTAACAGACAAGCCGATAGTAGAAAAATATAACCCTTTTAATTACGAGGCAATATATAAACGAAATAGATTACACGAAATAATATTCAAACAAAAATATGATTATGAAACAGGTTTTGAACTACACGAGACTTATGGAAAAGGTTATATCAAATACACACTATATAAAATAACTAAAACAGGTATGAAGGAAATGCCTTTAGATTATTTAGAAGAAACAAAAGAACTTGAAGATGTAGAATGGAACGAAAAAGTGATGCTAGCAGCAGAAATGTGTATAGAAAAATCAGACTATAAAGGTATAGTAAGTGAATTAGACGCATTAGATGAAGCATGGTCGCAACTGATAGATGAAATAAGAACGGCAAGAGCCGAGACTTATATTCCAGACATATTAATGAATGGTAAACAATTTGATAGATTAAGAAAAAGATATGTTGAAACCTCTACAGATGATAGAGAAGGTGCTAAAAACGAAATATCACATAATCAACCAGATATACGAAGCGAAGAATATGTAAACACAATATTAGCATTGAGAGAGAACATATTAGCGAACGTAGGATTGAATGCAATCACTATAGGTATAGATGACACGGCGGGAGCAAATGCTTCTGGGACAGCACTAGAAAAGCGTGAAACGGTATCATTAAGAACAAGAGAACAAATGATAGGCGAGTGGGAAACATTCTTAAGAGAATTTTATCAGTTACTATTGTTTGCTAATGTAGATGATTTTATAGAATTAAAACAAAGAAACTTTATTGAAGAAAATGTAGTTGTAGAATTTGGAAGTTATATAACACCAAACTTTGAACAATTGATTGAACAAGTTAAGGCATTAATAGACAGTGATTTAGTAGATCACGAGAAAGCACTAGATATGTTATATGGTGATACTCTATCAGAGGAGGAAAGAGTAAGGATTTTGGCAAACGTTGGAACATTAACCTTTGAAGAAGAAGGCGATATAGATGGCGAACAAGATACTGAATAATCTAACGAAGAATAGGCAAAAACAATTACAAAGAGATATAAGGCGTGAATATCGCAAAACATATAAAGAAATAGAAACCGAGTTAGAAGAAATAGAAAAGGTTGCTAAATATGACGATGACGGTAATTTAGTAAACGAAAGAGAAGTCAATAGAAACTTAAGGCGTATAACACCATTTATAGCGGCGTTATGGGTTAAAAACAGTTTGATGATAGATAACACTAGTGAAGATACAATGTACGATGTATGGGCGTTTTATGAGTATTTAAGCGTAACTAAAATTAATAATAGTAGAGTTATGCTAACAAACTCACAAATAAGACGAAATATAAAAACCACTATTGCACAAAGAAAGAATTTAGTAAAGTGGAATAATGTAATAAAAGGAAATACTAGAGTTTTAGATAGACGACTTTCAAAACAAATTACAAACGGACTTAAACGAGGTAGAACGCAACACCAATTAAAAAGAGATTTACAAAAGACATTAAATCTTAACAGCGGTAAAGCAAGTACAATAGCAAGAACAGAAACTAACTTTTATAAGTCTGAAGCAAAATTACAAATGTCAAGACATCACGAGAGAAACGGAAATGACATATATAAAGTATGGGAACACACAGGAATAAGTGATGACCCAAGAGAACACCATGTAGATGCAGATGGAAAAGTAGCAATAGGAGCAGATGGATATTTTAATATTGATGGTATGGAAACACAAGCACCTCAACACTTTGGAATAGCAAGTGAAGATATTAACTGTAGTTGCGATTATGAAATAGAATATGGTGTAGATATAGAAGAAGGCAATGTCCAAGAATATGTATCATACCGAGAAGAAAAGAGGTAATTTTTATGGCAAGAAGTAGAAGTCACGGGTTATTAAAAGATGATGTTTTGAGATATAAAAAGTATTTAGACGAAACAAATGGCGAAAGGTCACCAGATACAGCACCAACACTAATACCCGTTTTAGACGGGGAAAATGTGGTTTTAAAATCATTTGAAGAAATATTGCAAAACAACAAACAATTATTAGAAGCACAGGACGAATTTTCAAATTCAATATCGACACTAGATATAGAACATTGGTATATACATCGGGGCAAATCATTTTTTAACGGTACGGTTGTTCAAGTTGCGGGGAACGGAACATTTGATTGGGTTGTTGAGGTTGGTGACTGTCCTATACACCTAATATTTAGAATAGGGGCAACAGAATCGGGAATTTCTTTTGTTACATATGAAGATGTAGAAGCAAACGCAGATGGAACATTGCAGGGGTTAATAAATCATAAAAGATTAAGCAATAACGAAACAGAAGTTAAAATGCGTTTAAGACCTACTGGGGTGAACATAGCAAATGCTACAGTAATCAGACAAGATAGAATAGGTAGAGCGGGTTCTGCACCTGTTAGACAAGGCGGTAGTACCGAGAGGGAAAACGAAGTTATTTTTAAACCGAACACAAAGTATTTATTAAGGGTTACTAATTTATCAAACGATACAAATTATGTTAGAATGTTTCATACTTGGTATGAGAATGGTGAATGTCATCAATAATTAATTCGGGTTTATTTGTTCCCGTTATCAAAAACAAAAGGAAAAAGGAGGTATTTTAACAATGGAAGATGTTAAAAAGGAAGTTGAAGAAACAACTGAAAAAACGACTGAAGAAAACAGTGAAAAACACAATACTTTTACACAAGACGATGTGAATAATGTTGTCGCTAAAAATGTGAAAGAGGCAAGGGAAAAATTGCTTAAAGATTTAGGTGTCGAAGAATTTGACGACGCTAAAAAAGCAGTTAAAGACCTAAAGCAACGCAGAGAAG
>PWZC01000154.1 GCA_003567615.1 Gemmatimonadota bacterium
AATCATAAAAAGTAACATCGCCTGTCAATTACAGTGCTCTTCATCGGGTTGCATCTTCTTCAAATCAACTTCGCATACTTCAGAATCTCATCTTACATTTGTTTTTTGAATGGTACTCTGTTGATCGGTTGCACACACTATTTTTCAATTTTCGAAACTCTCCCTTCGTTTAAACTCCGCCGTTACGCAATCACTTATGCAAGGGGGAAAACCTAAGATCATCCTGGGTTAACATTTTCGTAACAATAAAACTTGATATTGATTACACTATACATGCTACCTAAATCAATAAAATTAACCTATGAGTTTTGCAAGTAAGTGGTTCCTTATTCCCCTTTTAATTTTATTCATTTCCTGTTCGGATAGTGTAGAGCCGGACATCATCGATACAAATGGTGATAATGATATCAACGGAGAAGATATCACCCTAACCGAGCAGACGATATTTGAAGAAGACCCTAACTTCGGCGACATAACCCTGACGATTGATACCGATCAGGAAATCGTATTTGAACAGAATGTCACTTTTAATGGTACCACGGTCGTCTTTACCGGGAATGCCGGCGGTGATGTGATTGCAAACGGCGACATCACTGTAAACGGTTCCGTTTCGTGGAATTATGATGATCCCCGTGATGTCTGGCGACTTGAGATGGTATCCGATGGTGACCAGACCATTAGAGCAAACCAGGATGCATGGTTTTTGGCATATAATATTGACCTGGAAAAAAGTGAAGGGACGCTCGATCTTGTGAATTCCGATGCTCCCGGTTACGTGCTGCAGGCGTATAACAATTTCAGCGCAGATTTCAGCGGCAGCGCGCTGTTCCGGGATAACGGCAACACCTTTGTAATTGGCGATGACATCGAGTTGGACGGTGACGCCGGCTCCTACGCACTTACCGGAACGCTGGAGCATCGAGTTCATAATGGCAACTCTGATTACGAAATCGTGGTACCGGAGCTGAACAACCTGTTTGTACACGTACGTGAAGATGGCAACCCCCGTTTTCGTGATGAACAAGGCGAAGGTGATGATGACGACTTTACGAGGGACATCACCATCAACGGCGACTTTATAATTGACATGGTAAGCATTGGCGATTTTGAGTTCAACGACGTAAATCTCGACATAGGAGGCAATTTTGAGCTGACTCACCATCGGCCGGAAGAGGGACAGGATAACGGCGACGGAATCGGTGAAATCGACATGGATGATGCGGTTGTGAATATAGGCGGAGATTTTATCGTACGCCTTTCCAAAGATCAGCCCGATGGCGACGAGAACATCGATGTTGATGATGCGGTGATCAGCGTTGGCGGAAATCTCTATATCTTTGCCGAAAACAATGGCGAGTTCGATTTTGACGACTCGACCTTCATCGTAGACGGCTATGCTGAAATCACGATGGCCGATGGCGGCATCGTAGACCTGGACGCATCCGAGGTCACCATTGCCGGAAATTTAACCATAGATATCAACAGCGTGGAAGATTTTGAGTTCGGCGAATCGGTAGTTACCGTTGGCGAGAACTTCTTCCTCACTCACCACCGGCCAGAAGGTGCGGATGGAAACGGTGAAATCGACGTGGATGACGCGATTATTGATGTGGGCGGAGATTTCGTCATCACCCTTTCCAAGTTCGAAGCTGACGGCGATGAGAACATCGACATGGATGATTCTGAAGTAACCGTGCGCGGCAACCTCTACATCTTTGTGTTTGATAATGGCGAGTTCGACTTTGACGACTCTACCATCATGGTTGAAGGTTATGCCGTGATGGATATCCGAAGCGGCGGCATCATCGACTTTGATGAATCAACCGTAACATTCGGCGATAACCTCACCTTCTTCATTGACGAAACCGGAGAGGTGGACACTGATGATATCGAAGAGGCCGCAATCCCCGTAGCCAGGAATCTCGTGGTAAATCTGCTTGAACATGATGATGACTCGCTTGTTGACGTCACCCGCTTTAACGTGGCAGGAGATACCACCATCAACCCGAATTTTTCCGAGTAATCCGGTTAAATTTTTAGCTGAAAAATTATGCTCCAAGATAAAACCAGTTCGGAAAAAGAACTCTCTCCTCCTTCTCAAGGAGGGGCCGGGGGTGGTTAAATTTTATGAGCAGAGTTCTCTGTTTAAAAAAGTTCGCTTATTAACCACTTTAACATCACCTTACTAAGTACCAAACAAATCCCCTTCACTTACCTCTGAAGGGGATTTTTCTATGTAATGATTTCCTGCCAAACAAGCCTGACACCAAATTGAGACGCATCGCATTCATACTTACTGCCGTTCTGTTGTTTATCACATCAGGCTGCGCATCGCAGCTTGGAACAGCCACAGAAGAGTTACAGGAACTTACATTGATGGCCGTTTATCCGCTTGAAATCGAAGATCCTTCCGGCCTTACTCTGGATGTTAGCGGAGAGTTTCTCTGGACGGTGAGCGATGACCCCGGCGATCATATCTACAAGATTAGCTTCGAAGGGGAGATCCTCGACGTGCTTACCGCATACGAAGGAGACGACATGGAAGGGATCACCATGAACCCAAATGATGGCACATTGTGGGTGGCCGAGGAAAAGCTTCGTCAGATTGTTCAGCTGACTGTGGAAGGAGAAGTGCTTCAGGTTGTGAATGTGCCTGTTGAGCAAAACAACCGGAATGACGGACTTGAGGGAATTGCCTGGAACCCGGCCAATGACCATGTATTTATTCTGAATGAGAAAAATCCAAGACTGTTCATTGAACTTGATTCACAATTCAACGTTCACCGAACGGTGTCACTCATTTTCGACCAACCCTACCACATGCGGGACGTTGCGGGCCTCTACTACCAGCACGAAGAAGAGGAGTTCTGGATTGTAAGCGATGACTCTGAAAAGATTGTGGTTACCGACAAAGAGCTGAATCCGCTTCGAGGGTATAATTTACCTGCAGACAAGTTTGAAGGAATTGCTGTAGACACCAACCGGGAAAGGCTCTACCTGGTAAACGACCGCGAAGAGGCGCTCTACGTGTTTGAGCTGCCAGTGTGGTAAAGTGGATAAGTAGTATAAATTCATTCTATCAACAAACCTGATTTGAACCGCGGAGCATGCCTCCGCAATATCAACGCTCAGATCTGATGCAGTTGATTCTTAAACAAAAAAAGCTCCGATCCCAGTGAAGAAATCGAAGCTTTGTTCTGGTACACCCGACAGGCGAGAACCACGAAGCACTGCTTCGGAACATCAACGCTCAAATCCTTAACTTTCCCACAACTAAAAAAGGCTCCGATTCATGATTAGAATACGGAGCCTTTTTGAAGTACACCCGACAGGCGAGAACCCCGAAGCACTGCTTCGGAACATCAACGCTCAGATCTGCTTCACTTGACCCCAAAACTAATAAAGCTCCGATCTCTATATAGAAATCGGAGCTTTGTTCTTGTACACCCGACAGGATTCGAACCCCGAAGCACTGCTTCGGAACATCAACGCCCGGATCTTTTCAACTTTCCCACAATTAGAAAAGGCTCCGATTCGTGATTAGAATACGGAGCCTTTTGCTAGTACACCCGACAGGATTCGAACCTGTAACCGCCTGATTCGTAGTCAGAAAAAATAGCTCTAATGATATCAAAAACGGCGTTTTCTGGAATTTCATGTACCACCATATGTACCACCGAGCTTGAAAACTGTGAATTTATTTCATTAAAATATTTTTGGGTTAGGTGATTTTTGAGAGTGAAGGTTTACTATTTCCATCCCTCATTCGGCACCCATTTTTTAGTGAAATTTTCATCTATTTATAGTCGCTTCCAGATAAGGTTTAATGATATTCTCGACTCTGCAGATTTTAGCGAATTTCAAAA
>PWZC01000038.1 GCA_003567615.1 Gemmatimonadota bacterium
CGTCGATGTACCCCATCCGGAAGGCCACCTCCTCGGGTGAGGCCACCTGAAGCCCCTGTCGTTCCTGAATGACCTCCACGAACTGGGCTGCCTGCAGAAGCGACGCCGGTGTTCCTGCGTCCAGCCACGACACGCCTCGCCCCAGCCGTTCGATGCGGAGCTGCCCTCCGTCCAGATAGCTCTGAAGGAGATCCACCATTTCGAGCTCTCCGCGGACGGACGGGACCAGGGCGCGGGCCCGGTCCGGCGCCGTGTGATCCAACGCATAGAGGCCGACCAGGGCCCACGGCGACTGAACTTCCGGCGATTTCGGCTTCTCCGTGAGACGGATCGGCCGTCCGTGGCCATCCAGGGACACCACTCCGAAGCGCTCCGGGTCCCGGACACGATACGCAAAGGCGCAGGCTCCTGCGGAATCGCCGGCAGCGCCACGAATCTGTTCGGGGAGCTGGGCTCCGTAGAGGATGTTGTCACCCAGGATCATGAGGGAGGGGGAATCGCCCAGAAACTCCGCTCCGATGGTGTAGGCCTCGGGGAGACCGCTGGGCTTCGCCTGCTTGGCATAGCGAATCGTGAGCCCCAGATGCTCACCATCGGCCAGGAGGGCCTGGAATGCGGGAAGATGATCGGGACGCGAGATGAGGAGGATGTCCTGGACTCCGGCCAGCATGAGGACGCTGAGGGGGTAGTAGATCATGGGCTTGTCGTAGACCGGGAGGAGCTGCTTGCTGACCGTCAGGGTCGAGGGGTAGAGACGAGAGCCCATTCCTCCGGCCAGGAGGATTCCCTTCCGAGGGGAAGCCACTGGCGTCCTGCTCCCCTCACTCATGGTGCCACACCTCCCGAATGACGCCGCAGATTTCACCCACCTGCTCCTCGGTGAGGGAGGAGGATGATGGGAGGCAGAGTCCCTCTCGGAAGAGTCTTTCCGAGACGTCGCCTCCAACCTGTGGACAGCCCCGGTCCCGGTAGACCGGCTGCATGTGGAGCGGCTTCCACACCGGTCGGCTCTCGATCCCGGCGCTCCAGAGTTCGCTCCGCAGTTGTTCCGGATCGGCCACGGCGTGCTCGGGGTCGAGCCGTATACAGGTGAGCCAGCGGGCATGGAACCCCCACCCCACCTCCGCCTGGAGGGTGACTCCAGGGAGGTCCGCCAAGCCCTCGGCGTAGCCCTGGAAGACCCGACGCCGCGCCTCCACACGGTGGCCAAGCGAACCCAACTGCGCCCTCCCCACGGCGGCGAGAAGGTTGCTCATGCGGTAGTTGTATCCCACGTCCCGGTGCTCGTAGTGGACCACCGGCTCCCGGGCCTGGCGAGCCAGTTTCCGGGCGTGCTGGATGAGCGCCGGGTCATCGGAGACCAGCATGCCTCCCATGGACGTGGTGATCATCTTGCTGGCATCGAAGGAGAAGGCGCCGAGCCTTCCCAGGGTCCCGGCCGGGCGATCTCCGAAGCGTGCCCCCAGCGCTTCGGCAGCATCTTCCACCACCGGGACGCCCCATCGTTCCGATGCCTCCAGGATCGGAGCCATGTTGGCTGTCTGTCCATAGAGATGCGCCACGACCACGGCGGATGGGATCCGTCCGGCGCGTCCCCTTCGGTCGAGTTCGTCGGCCAGGAGGTCAGGGGCCATGTTCCAGGAGGTGTCCTCGGCATCCACAAATACAGGGGTTCCTCCCTGATAGAGGACCGGGTTGGCCGATGCGCAGAAGGTGAAGGAACTCACGAGCACCTCATCCCCCGCTTCAACACCCAATACCCGAAGGGCCAGGTGAATGGCCGCCGTTCCCGAGGCGGTGGCCAGGGCGGCTCTGGCCCCGACCGATTCGGCAAACTCGGTTTCGAACCCATCCACCTCCGGGCCCAACGGCCCGACCCAGTTCGAGGCCAGGGCCCGGGCGATCCCATCCAACTCCCGGCCGTTGAGGTGCGGAACCGAGAGGGGGATCCGGAGGGGAGGATCGGGTCGGGTGGCCACGGGCTAGGGGCTTCTCCGCCTTCGGAGCGGATCAGCGGTTCGCTGGGGACCAGGACCCGGCTCGGGCCGCTGGACCGAGAGTCGCCGCAGGTGAGGGGTCATCCGGTCCACGGTGGCTCGCCATGTGAACTGCTCCAGTGCCACCTGACGACCACTGGCGCCCATGGCGCGGGCCCCCTCCGGCTCGGTGAGGAGCTGCACCAGCGCTTCGGCGAACGACGCCTCATCTCCCGGTTCGGCGAGAAGGCCGGTTTGATCCGGTTCGATGATCTCCGGGACCGCCCAGGCTCTGGGACCGACGCAGGGGAGCCCGTAGAGCATGGCTTCCACGAAGGCGGTACCGAAGGGCTCATAGCGCGTGGGGAGGCAGAAGATGGCTGCCCTCCGGTAGGCATCATCCATGGCCGATCGGCCATGGGACGTTGCCCGGGACAGGTATCCCGGGAAGGATACTCCCGAGAGCCCCTGGAGGAGGTCGCGGGGAATGCCGGAAGCTGTTGGACCCACCATGGTGAGCCGGGCGCTCGGAACGCTCCCGCGCACCTTCCGGAAGGCTCGGAGGAGGACGTCGCCACCCTTGCGTCGGAAATCTCGCCCGACGAAGAGGATCTCAGGATCGGAGGTCCCGGACTGCCTGACGATGGACCCGGGTTCGTCATTGGCGCCCGTATGGACGGTGGCGAGTCTCTCAGGCGGAATCCCAAAGTCGGTGGTGAAGGAGCGGGCCAGATACCGACTCATGGTGAAGATGACGTCGGCCTGCCGGTAGACAGGGGCCTCCCGAGCCCGGATTTCTTCGATTTCTTCGGCGGTCAACACCGATGCTTCCGAAAGTCCGGTCTGAGCCCCTTCCCTCGCCATCTCGATGTTGGCGTCGCAGTAGAGCGCCAGCGGGAGCGGGGTCCCTTCAGGAACCCGAAATGTGGCTCCGATCTGAAGGATGAGGTCCACGTCAGCGCCATGCCGGCGGACATGTTCCGCCGCCAGGGATGAGCGCGCCTGAAATCCGGCTCGTCCCAGCGTGAACCGGACCCACCAGCGGCGTCGAGAGGGGGAGAACGCACGGGCGGCTACACGCCAACGCTGGAGGTTCCCCGGCTCTACATTTCCCGGAATCACCGTGTACCCATCCCTCCGAAGGGCGTGGAGGAGGCTGTAGGTGGAGCCGGACCACGAATCGAGGGTCTCGGGATCTCCCTGGCAGAGAAGAAGGATCCTCATACCCCTTCGCTCCGGGGTCGCCCCGAGCCCATGGCCATCCGCTGGATCTGCGCTCGGAGAACCCGGAGCGCTCCGGGGATCCAGGGGAGTCGGCGGCGAATGCGGGCGAGGCGGACTCCGAGTCCCAACGGATTCCAGGGGCGCCACCCGGCAAAGGCGGTCTCGTCCAGTTCGCGGAAGAAGAGGTCCGCGAACGGACGGTCATAGTCGGCGTGCCAGGGCTTCGGGGCTCCCATGTAATGAAAGTTGATGGGATCGTCGGACGAAAGGCCGGGGAGGATGGTCCACGTGTTCCACGATGGGGGAAGGGACACCCAGTCACCTTCCAGCGCCACGTTCAGGGCATCCTGGTCGTGAAGGATGAGGTGGGGACCGATACGCGAAGCGGCGTCCATGGCTCGGCGTCCTACCTGCCGGTCCCTCCAGAGTCGCATGTCGACGAGGAGAACGCCGGAGTTGAAGTATCGGGCCTCGCTCAGCCCCAACCGAGCCTGATGCTGCTGCAAGACAGCGTGGTGTCCGTCTTCCACAGCCCCCACGGTGGTGCCGGCCAGATCGTGGTCCCACAGTTCTCCCATGTCCCGGGTGGCCACGATGTCACAGTCCATGTAGAGGCACCGTTCAACGCTCTTGGGAAGGAGCTCGTCCAGAAGGCAGGTCGCGTA
>PWZC01000382.1 GCA_003567615.1 Gemmatimonadota bacterium
CCCAGGTTCCGTGGTTGAAGGACACGAATCCCACAACCGAGAATCTCATCGTGGCCATCTGGGACCGACTCCGGGAGCATCTGCCCGAACGTGTGAAGCTGCGTCGGCTGGTGGTCTGGGAGACGCCGCGAAACTACGTGGAGTACGAAGGCCTCTGAGTCCGGTTGTCCGAAGTTGTGGGGCGGCCCGGCTCACCCCATGCCTCGTTTGACCACCGCAGCCGGCACCACGGCTCACCCTGGTGCCACCCCTCATTCCGACACCGAAACCTGAAATCGACCCCTTGATGAGCGACTTCACCGGTACCACCTCCGTCTCCCCCGAGATCGATACGGACCCGACTCCCGCAGCCCCAGCCGATCTCTCCCACGCTTCGTTCGAGCAGCTCATCGCCGAGATGCTCCGTCGTCTGGGTGAGGACCCGGATCGGGAAGGCCTTCTGGACACCCCGTCCCGGGTTCGCAAGTCCCTCCAGTACCTGACGCGCGGCTACGATCTGCGCCCGGAGGAGACCATCGGGACGGCGCTCTTCCAGGAGCGTCACCACAACATGATCATCGTGAAGGACATCGAGATGTACTCGCTCTGCGAACATCACATGCTGCCCTTCTTCGGCAAGGTTCATCTGGCGTACATTCCCGACGGGCACATCCTGGGGCTCTCCAAGGTGGCCCGTCTTGTGGAAGTGTTCGCCCGGCGCCTGCAGGTCCAGGAGCGGCTCACCGAGGAGATCGCCCAGAGCTTCTGGGACGTTGTGCAGCCCCAGGGGGTGGGGGTGGTCATCGAAGCCCACCACCTTTGCATGATGATGCGGGGGGTCCAGAAGCAGAATTCCTCCACCATCACCTCGGCGGTGCGCGGCGCCTTCATGGAAGACCAGCGGACCCGCGACGAATTCCTCCGCCTCTGCACCTCTCGTCACCGTCCCCTGGGATGACGGACGCGCATGGCGGAGAGGGAATGGAGCCGGCAGGGATGCCTTCCTCCCCCGTGGCGGTGGTCACCGGTGCGAGCCGGGGAATCGGACGGGCCGTGGCGGTCCGACTGGCCGCTGCCGGATTCCGGGTCGCCCTGGTGGCTCGGAGCGTCGGAGCGCTGGAGGAGCTGGCCGGGGAGATCGGAGGTTGGGCACTCCCCTGCGACGTCACTCGTCCCGAGGACATGGAGGCGCTGGCGCGAGCGGTGGACGATCGGGCGGGGCATGCTCCTGATCTGGTGGTGGCGGCGGCAGGCGTCTTCACGGTGGCGCCGGTGGCCGAGCTGGAGCCCGCCGACCTGGACCTGAATCTGGACGTGAATCTCCGGGCTGGGATCCTCACTGTGCGCAGCTTCCTGCCGGGGATGCTGGCCAGGCGGTCCGGAACCATCGTGCAGGTGGGCTCGGTATCGGGAAGAAGGGCCTTCGTCGGCAACGCCGCCTATTCGGCTTCCAAGTTCGGGATCCGCGGCTTCCACAGCGTGCTCCTGGAAGAGCTGAGGGGGACGGGCGTCCGGGCCACACTTCTGGAGCCGGCCGCCACCGACACCTCCATCTGGGATCCCATGGATCCGGATGGAAACCCGGATCTCCCCGACCGGGCGGCCATGCTCCGCCCCGAAGAGGTCGCCGACGTGGTGCACTTCGTCGCCACCCGTCCGGAGGGGGTCTGGATCCCCTTCCTCCCCGTTGAACCCAGTTGAGGGGTCTTCCTGGAGAGATGGCAATGGATGAACGTATGGTCTACACGGTGAGCGCCCAGGCCCACTACGACGCGGCCCACTTTCTGCGGAACTACGACGGGAAGTGCTCGCAGTTGCACGGGCACCGGTATGTGGTGGAGGTGGCGGTGCAGGCCGAAGAGCTGGACAGGTCCGGGATCGCTTTCGACTTCGTCGATCTCAAGGGGCACCTCCGCGACCTGGCCGAGACGCTGGATCATCAGAACCTGAACGAGCTGCCCCCCTTCCGGGAGGTGGAGACCTCGGCGGAGAACCAGGCCGCCTGGTTCTACCGGGAGCTGAAGGCCAGGCTCCCGGAGAAACTGGCGGACGGGCTCCTGTACGCCCGGGTCTGGGAAACCCCCACCAACTGGGCCCAGTACGGACCTGCCCACGCGCCCCTGCCGGCGCCTCGCACCGTCCCCGTGGGCTGAATGCACCTGCTGGTCACCGACCGTCTGTCGTGCCCCCGATGTGGGCCCGCCTTCGGACTCATCCTGCTGGCAGATGATCTCCGGGATCGCCGGGTCATGGAGGGAGCGCTGGGGTGCGCCAACTGCCGGGAGCGCTATCCGGTGGAAGGAGGATTCGGAGACCTCCGGCCCCCGCCCCGGGCCGCCCTCCCGATCGGCGAGGAGCCTACGGTGCCGGCGGAGGCTCCGGACGCCGGTGACGCTGCCGAGGACACCTTCCGTCTGGCGGCGCTGCTGGGCGTCCGCGAGGGCCCCGGGCTTCTCCTCCTGACCGGAGGCTGGGTATCCCTGGCCGGTCGCCTGGCGGCCATGATCGACGAGATCGAGGTGGTGGCGCTGGATCCCGCCCTCCACGACGCTCCGGAGGAGATGGGGGTCAGCCGACTCACGGCAGGGCCGGCGCTGCCCTTCTTCCATGGCTCACTCCGCGGGGTGGCGCTGGAGGGTGCGCAGCTCGTGGTCTGGGAGGAGGAAGCGGTCCGGGTGCTGGGTCCAGGCGCCCGCCTTGTGGTTCGGGATCCCCCCGACGACCTTCCCCAGCGCCTCGAGGCCCGGGGCCTCCAACCCCTCTTGCAGACCCGGCGCTACGTGGTGGCCCAGCGGGGCTGACAGTGGATTGCGTCCGGCCGCGGCCCTTGGCTACCTTCGCTGTGAGGATTTTTCGCTCCTTCGACCCCCTGACCATGGCCTTCTGGAAGAATCTCTTCGGAGCCGACGAGAGCGCCGAGAAGGTGGACTACTACAAGGAGGGCCTTTCCCTCCTCCGCCAGGGCCAGTTCCACGAGGCCCTGACCTCCTTTCGGCTCGCCCTCAAGGACTCCCCCGGCGACACGGTGGTGCTGCAGCAGATCGCCATCGCCTACACGCGCATCGGGATGACCGAAGAGGCGGCCAAGACCTACCGGCACGTCCTTCAGAGAGATCCGTCGGCGGTGGGCGCCCACTACGGGCTCGCCTACCTCCTGCTCCGGAAGGGAGAGGAGTCCGAAGCCATCCGCCATCTGGATGCCTTCCTGGCGGACCCGCCCCGTGGCGCCGATGCCCGGGAGCATGTGAACCACGCCCGTTCGACGCTGGCTCAGCTTCGCGGTGAGACCTCTTCCCTGGATCTCGATGACGAAATCGACGCGTAGTGCCCATCTCCGTTGGACCGGAGACGGAATGATCTTCGAAGGACGCACCGGTGAGGCGCGCCCCATCCACCTGGACGGAAACTCGACGGAGGGACCCTCGCCCATGGAGGCGCTCCTCCTCAGTCTCGGCGGCTGCATGGGCATCGACATCCAGGCGATCCTGGAGAAGGGGCGGGTTCCCCTGGAGTCCCTGGAAGTATCGCTGGAGGGGGACCGGGCCGGGGCCCATCCCAAACGGTTCACCTCCGTCCGGATGAATGTGCGGGTGGTCGGTCCGGATGAGAGCCACCGGACCAAGGTGGAGCGAGCCATTCAGCTCTCCCAGGACAAGTACTGCAGCGTCTTCCATTCGCTGCAGCCGGATCTGGACGTGGCGATCCGGCTCGAGTTCGCCTGACGTCCTCCGGGGCTGCCCCGCCGTGGATGGCGCCCCCCTCCGCAACGACCCTCACAGGAGTATCCGAATGGGCCAGCGTCGTCATGCCTCCACACCGGGGGAATTCGCTCCCGGAACCCTGGTCGACCTCTTCTTCGAGGTGGTGGACCGTCTCGGGGACCG
>PWZC01000286.1 GCA_003567615.1 Gemmatimonadota bacterium
CAGCTCATCCTGGCAGAGATCGAGGGAGGACAGGCGGCCGTGGATCGGATCAACGGCCTCCGGGACGTCCACGGCCTTCCCCACTTCCAGGCATCCGATCCCGCGGCGATCCAGGGTCAGATCATGGAGGAACGGCGGCGTGAGTTCTTCTATGAGGGCCGGTTCCATGCGGACAAGCTCCGGTATGACCTCTGGTTCCCCCGGGGAGAGGGGTTCAACCACAAGGGGATGGCCTACGGGACCACCACCTGCCTCCCCCTGGCCGATGCGGAGCGTGTCAACAACCCCAACCTGGCTCGCTAGGGGGTCGGATCCGGCGGCGGCGGAGGTGCGCGTCCGTGCTTCTCCGCCGTCGCCAACCCTTGCGAACCCGCCTCCGCAGCCCATTTTGACTCAACCTTTTATTCCGAGCCGGCCTGTCGGTTGAGGTCCGAAACTGATCACCCGTCGCCACGGTGCCTTCAATCGGGATCCGGTGTACGAGAACGCAAAACACGCTCCGTCCGCTCTCGTCCGATCCGGGGCCAGGCACGGATCAGCATCGAATCGCTTGGAGGTCATTGTCATGGTCATGCGCAGGCCCATCACCTTGCTTCGCACCGCCCTCGTACTCGGACTTCTCGCGGTCTTCTCGGCCCCCGCCGCTCTGGCGGGCCAGAGTTCGGAGAATCGCTCGGTCCTGGACGGCGTCTTCTCACCGGAGCAGGCCGCCTCCGGCGAAGAGACGTTCCAGCAGGAATGCGCTCTTTGCCACATGACCCAGGAGTTCCAGGGGCGGATCTTCCAACTCAGCTGGAGCAATCGGTCGGTCCACGATCTCTTCCGCTCCATCCGGAACACCATGCCCTTCGACCGCCCCGGCGGTCTGACCGATGAGCAGTACTCGGCCATCGTGGCCTATCTGCTCAAGCTGAATGAGTATCCCACCGGATCCGATGCCCTCGGCACCTCGGAGGAGGAGCTGGCCTCCATCCGGATCGAGGCCCGGCCCTGATCCCCCCGGGTTCACCCACAGGAGAGATGAATGAACCGATTCCCCTTCCTTCGACGGAGCCTCTGGGTAGGCCTCGTCTCGACCCTGGTCCTGATCCCCATCGCCGGTGAGGCGCAGGATCGGGGCAATCCCCATGGCGAGTGGCGATTCTGGGGTGCGGACGCGTGGAGCACCCGGTACTCCCCCCTCGACCAGATCAATGCGGAGAACTTCGAGGATCTCCGTCTGGCATGGGTGTGGAGGGGCGACAACTACGGAACCGAAACGGTGAACCTCACCCGCTCCACCCCCACGTATGTGGACGGAATCCTCTATACGGTTCATGGAGACACCCGGACGGTCATCGCCATGGATCCGGCCACCGGCGAGACCCTCTGGACATTCCGGGAACCCCACACCGCCCGGTGGGAGCGGTCACCGCGCAAGAACTACGGGAAGGGAGTGGCCTACGACGAGGTCGACGGGCGGGGAATCATCTATCATGTGACCCCGGCCTTCTTCCTCCACGCCCTGGATGCCAAGACGGGCCGGCCGGTGGAGGGCTTCGGGGGGCCCCTTCCACTGCAGGGCTTCGCGGAGACGGGAACGGTGGATCTGCTGGAGGCGCTGGGCTACCCCTACGATCCCTACCATGGGATCCATGACTCCATCTCCACCGATGGGATCACCAACTCGTCACCGCCCATTGTGGTGAACGGCGTCGTGGTGGTGGGCTCGTCCCACGAGCAGGGGTATTACCAGTTCCATCAGCGGGACGTGCGCGGCGACATCATGGGTTTCGACGCCCGCACCGGAGCGCACCGCTGGACCTTCGAGGTGATCCCGCAGAGCCCCGATGCCTACGGGTTCGACACCTGGGAGAACGATGCCTGGCAGTGGGTGGGGTCGGTCTCCGCTTGGGCTCCCCTCTCGGCCGACCCGGATCTGGACATCGTCTACGTGCCCACCGATCCGCCCACGGTGGACTATTTCGGTGGCCACCACCCGGGGAACAACCTCTTCTCGACCAGTATCCTGGCGCTGAATGCCCAGACCGGCGAGCGCGTCTGGCACTTCCAGACGGTGCACCACGATATCTGGAACTACGACAATCCCCACGCCCCGAATCTGGTGGACATCACCGTGGACGGTGTGGAGATCCCGGCGCTGGTACAGACCACGAAGCAGTCCTTCGCCTACACCTTCAACCGCGCTACCGGCGAACCGGTGTGGCCCATCGAGGAGCGCCCGGTTCCCCAGTCCGACGTGCCCGGCGAGCAGACCTCCCCCACCCAGCCCTTCCCCACCCGCCCGGCCGCCTACGAGATGCAGGGGCTGACCGAAGACGATCTCATCGACTTCACACCCGAACTCCGTCAGATGGCGCTGGACATCGTGAGCCAGTACCGGATCGGACCCCTTTTCAACCCGCCGGCCATTCCCAACGAAGAAGAGGGTATCCGGGCTGCGATCCACTGCCCCGGAGCCAATGGTGGCACCAACATCCCGGGTGGAACCGTTGTGGACCCGGAGTCGGGAATCCTCTACACGGCCACCACCAAGGGGTGCAGCGCGCCGGAGCTGTTACGGGGCACCGATGTGGACCCTACCTCCGACGTGGAGTGGGTGAGCATCGGCCCAGGCGGGGTACCGGGCCCCCAGGGGCTCCCCCTCTGGAAGCCGCCATTCGGGCGGATCACCGCCATCGACATGAACACCGGTGAGCACCTCTGGTGGATCCCCAACGGCGACACCCCGGACTTCGTGCGGAATCACCCCCTGCTGGAGGGGGTAGAGCTGCCCAATACCGGTCAGCGCGCCCACGCCACCAAGCTGGTGACGCGGACCCTCCTGATCTCGGCCGAGGGTCGGGGTGCCCGGCCCCTCATGCACGCCATCGACAAGCGGACCGGTGAGACGCTGGGCACCGTGGAGATGCCGGCCACCAGCAACACGGCCCCCATGACGTACCTGCACGAGGGCAAGCAGTACATCGTGGTGCCGGTAGGAGGCCAGGGCATGCCTGCGGGCCTGGCTGCCTTCGCGCTCCCCTGAATCCGTAGGCGCTCGCCGCTACCGCCGCGCCTGGCGCGCGGTCATCGCCCTCGTCGGCCTCAGGCCGCCGGGGGCGATGGTGTCTCCGCTCCCATGAGGATTCGCCCCACCCGCTCCAGCGTCTCCACCCCGTCCACATCCCTTGCCAGGAGGGGAACCTGGATACGAGGGATGCGCGGGAAGTGGTCCCGGATGCGCGCCATGTATTCGTTTTCCTGTGCCCGCCGGGACTCCAGGAATCCCCCCAGGTCTCCGGGAGGAAGGACGCGATTCACCACCATTCCCGCCACTGGAATCCCATGCTTGTCCAGGGTCCGAATGGCCTTCTCGCTCTCCAGGATGGGGAGCTTCTCCGGGATGAGAACCCAGATGAAGGCCGTCACAGCCGGATCCAGCAGGAGCCGCCGGGCCCGGATGAACTTCCGACGCCGCTCCAGCAGGACCTCCCGGATGTGGCGACTTCGGGCGTCCTGGT
This sequence comes from Gemmatimonadota bacterium, assembly GCA_003567615.1. Lineage (GTDB taxonomy): Bacteria > Gemmatimonadota > Gemmatimonadetes > Longimicrobiales > Gaopeijiaceae > PWLA01. Next base: position 3,504 of record PWZC01000286.1, read on the forward strand.
CCCCTCCCCCCTCCTCCACCTGATCGATGTAGGAGAGTTCGTCCCCCTCGCCGGTCCGTTCCGCCGCCCGTCCACCGGATAGCCTCTCCAGGGCCCTGCCCCAGGCGTCGGATCGATCGCGCCGTCGGAGGAGTCCCTCGGTCCACGCAGCCATGATCTCCGGGAGGGCCAACAGCCGGAGGGTGTGACCAGTGGGCGCCGTGTCGAAGAGGAGGACGTCCCAGTCCCCCTCCCCCGGCGGCCGCCGGACCGTTTCCGCCATGAGTTCGGAGATCCGGTCCATGGTGGCGGCCTCCACAGCCCCCGGTGCCTGTCGGCTGAGCTCCAACTGACGCTCGATTTCATGGTACATGGC
>PWZC01000116.1 GCA_003567615.1 Gemmatimonadota bacterium
CGCGTCACACTGTGATGGCCAGCCCCCGGTAGATCCGGGACCGGTATCGGCTGGCTTCGCGTTCCGGAAGCGGTGCGGCGGCCAGGAGCACGGCCCGTGCGAAGCGCTCCTGCTCTTCCGCCTGCTCCCGTGCGTCCCGGGGCTCCTCCGAACGGACGCGCCGGGTGAGGTTGATCTGGTTCACAGGGACGTTGTGCATGAGCCGCTCGTTCTCCACCCCAAGGGGGGCGGTGAGGGCGTGGAGCGTGGTCTTCACGAAGTTGGCCAGGGCGAACTCGGCGTGGGTGGAGTGCACCGGGACATCCGGACTCACCAGCACCAGCCGCACGTCGTCCAGGAGTGACACCTTCCGGGCAATCCGGAAGTGATGGGTCAGATGTCCCTCCGCCAGATGGCGGAACCCGTCGGCGTGCAGCGCCACCGTTCCGTCGGGTGTGATGAGTTCCTTGGGGACCGGATCGAAGGGCGTCGACACAACGGCGGCGGGAGAGCCCCCCAGGCGGAGCGCCTCGTCCATCCCGGACTCCAGATCCCCGCCCACGGCAATTCCGTGGATCCGCTCGTTGCCCAGTACGATGCGCAGAAGCTCCTTCACCTCCTGGATGGCCTCCTCGGTCTTGGTGAGAAGCATGATTCGCCCCACCTGACTCTGCTCCAGGGCCAATCGGGCGGCCCGCGCCAGGTGGGCGGTCATGTATTCACCGACAAGCCAGAGCGTCCGGCCCCGCATCTGGGCCACCCGCTCGGGCTTGGCTCGTCCGAAGAGTTCCCGCTCGGTGATGGTGCGCTCCTGGTGGAGGCCGCCCGAGGGTTGGAAGGTCTCGCCGGACACGGCGTTGTCGGCGAGAAAGTATACCGTAGCCAGGGCCACATCCTGCTCGCTGGGCATGTTCTTGAGGTGGAGCATCCCGAGAACGCCGTCTCGGATCTTCTTCGCCTGGCGCTGGATGTCGGCGCGCGCCATGAAGGGCTCCGGCGGTTCGGGAAGGGCCAGGATCCAGTCATCACCGAAGCGCTCCCCGGCATCGGGCTCTTCCAGGAAACGGGCTCCCAGCCGGAGTCGGGCGATGAGTCGCTGAGCGATGGGTCGGTTCATGAGGAAGCGACCGGCGCTGGCGTCTTCCCCGGGGTGGACGCCGGTTCGGCAGGCCTCATCGGCGAAGGCACGGATAGCGGGAGGAGCGGCCTCGTCAACAGCGATGCGGGTGGCATCGTTGGATGACAGCAGATCCAGGACGGCACCCAGGGACCGCCCGTCCGCCACCGATTGGACCACGGCTTCGTAGAGGGCGTTCAGCCGCTTGTTCTCCAGGATGAGGAGACTCCGCCGCTCGAATAGGCCGGGCTTCCCATCGGTCCCGCGAAGGCGGTCGCCGTCCACCGGACCGGGCGCGATGGCGTTCACCTGGATCTCCGGACCCACGAAGCGGGCCAGATTCTCGACCAAGGCCCGCTGTCCGGCCTTGGACACGGCATAGTCCGCCCGATTCGGGTAGGGGACGGCGATATACTTCTCCCCGCCGAAGTACGACGAGACGTTGAGGATGTAGCCGCTCCCCCGGGCCTTCATGATGGGGACGACCTTCTCGATGAGGGAGTAGTTGGAGATGAGGTTCGCCGACAGGGTCCGGCGCCAGTCCTCGAGCTCCATGTCCACCACCATCTGCTCGGCGCCGGCCACACCGGCGTTGTTGATGAGGTAGTCGATGTGACCGAAGGCCTCCACCGTAGCCTCGACGCTGCGGGCAAGTGACGCCTCGTCAGCCACATCGATCCCATCCAGGATCTGCACCCGCTCGTCGGCGGCGTAGTAGCCGATGTCCTGGAGCTCATCGACGATCTTATCCCGCATCTCTTCCAGCTTGTCCCGCCCCCGGGCCACCAGCATGACCCGGGCTCCGGCGATGGCCAGGAGCCGTCCGAGCTGGCCGCCGATGCCCGCCGACCCTCCGGTGATAAGGGCCACCTTGCCCAGGTGGAGGCCCATGAGGCTCTCCATCCACCCGAAGATGGCCCGGCGCGAACCGGTGGCCTGGACGATGGAGCGGGGGAGGTACAGGTTCACCTGTCGGATCCGCCGCTTGGTGTAGAGGAGGCGGGCGGCCTGCCCCGCGGCGAAGGGAACCTCCTCGGGCTCCTGGTTCCCCCACCGGATGATCTGGTTCGACCACTCCTCGAAGCGCCGGGTCCCGGCCCGCTGCTGCTCCTCCGCCTCGTCCCGCCACACCCGGCAGAGCTCTTCGGTGGCCGAGCGGAGCACGTCGGAATAGACGTTTTCGGCGCCGTCACTCCCGTTGCTCAGGAAGACGACGCTGGGCGGGACCCGGAGCGCCGTCCCCTGGTCCCGCCAGAACCGGGTCAGCGCCTGCGCCAGGCGCATCATTCCCACCAACTCGGCTTCGAGGAAGGTGGTGACGTCGGCGTCGGTGGCCTCCACGAAGGGCCCCCGGAAGCGCCACGCCCCAAAGGCCGGTAGGATGATGGCGCCGTGGATGAGTGATCCCTCCCCGCCAAGCTGGTCGAAGAGAGCCGTTACGGTCTCGGGCCGGGTCCGGTCCAGGAGGATGGGTTGGATCCGGGCGTCGGCCTCATGGGCTCCGAGGGCGTCTTCCACCGCACTCACACCTTCCTCAGAGCCAAGCCCCAGAATCACCTCGGCAGAGCATCCGGCCTGCACCCGGGCCACGGTGAGGGCGTCCTTCACCTGATCGCCGGCGGCCACCAGAACCCGGACGCCGGTTCCGTCCACCGTGCGAAGTTCCGGTCGGGATACCCAGGTGCTCCGCGATTCCTGCCGGACCGTCATTCCGTGGGTCACCTCGAAGTTGTGACCATTGATCCCCGCCGAATCATCGCTGGCCAGGAAGGCGATGGTCCCTGCCACATCCTCGATGGTGGGGTAGGTCTTCCGGACAGAGCCGTCCCCTTCGCGCCGGGCCAACGTCATGACGTCGAAGAACTCCGCGGCGGTGGTGCCAGATTCCACCTGGCGCAGGCCATCCATGGCCTCGAACACCTTGTTGATCCGGTCGCTCTTGATGGGACCGGGGAAGACGGTGTTGATCCGGATGCCCCGAGGTCCCAGCTCCGAGGCCAACTGTCGGGAGAAGGTGTTCAGCGCCGCCTTGGGCACCACGTACGCCGCCCGTCCGTAGTAGTGGGTCCGGGAGAAGATGGTGGAGACGTTGATGATGGTGCCCCCGGCCTTGAGGTGGGGCGCCACGGCCCGCACGAAGTTCCAGGCAATGCCGAAGAGGTTCCGGGCCGCATCCCCCGCCGTCTCGGATTCGACCCGTCCGCCCTCGGCCAGGGCCTCCAGCTCAGCCCGGGTGAAGGGAATCTCGGCCAGGGGGCACTTGGGGCCCGCCGAGCCGGCGTTGTTCACCAGGATGTCGATGTGCCCGACCTTCTCCAGCACCTCCTGGATGCCAAGTCGGACCTGGCCCGGTTCGCCCCCGTCCATGGCTACGACCACGATCCGGGACTCGGGCAGCCCCAGGGTGTCCAGGAGCTTCCGGCGTGCCGCTTCGAGCTTCCCCCGGGTTCGACCGGTCATGGCCACGGTCGCGCCCTCGCGAAGGAAGCGCTCGCAGAGCACCTCGCCGATGTTCCCGGCGGCGCCAGTGATGAGCGCCACCTTCCTGGCCAGCCGCAGTTCCTCGTTCACCGTCCTGTTGTCCTGGCTCGTTGCCTTCATTCGCGCTCCATCCCGGCCGCCCAGGCCTCGTAGAGTTCATCTCGCGTACGCAGCCCGGGGGTCGGGAGCGCGTGGTTCATGACGTAGGTGGCGCCTGCATGCCGGTTCTCCCACATGGCCTGATGAGCCTCGGGGAGCTCTTCCCAGGGCAC
>PWZC01000159.1 GCA_003567615.1 Gemmatimonadota bacterium
CCGGCCAGGGCGAGCATGGCCCTCATCCGGGCGATCTCGTCCTGCTGGTCATTTGCCACGTGGGTGGCGAACTCATACATGTCGCTTCCCCGCGCCCCGCCCGGCGACGAGAAGAGTTCATCCACCATAAGGATCGCGCCCTCGTGATGATAGATCATGAACTCGAGGAACAGCCGGTCGAACTCGTCGCCCCGGGCCGCCTCGAGCTGCGCCAGCTCTTCATCGGTGAGCATCCCCGCCATCAGCCCGTGGTCGTGATGGTGATGATGCGCGTGGGGATCGGGGTCCTCCGGGTCACCGGGAGGATGGTGATCACCATGGTGATGGTGATCATGATGCCCGTGGTCATGATCGCCGTGGCCATGATCATGATCACCGCGATCCCGGTCACGCCCGGGAAAGTCAAGCTCGATGGAGAGGGGCGGAACCTCCTCGTCCCGGAGCTCCAACCACCGGACCATGGCCCATATCTCATCGGCCTGGGCCCGCTCGATCTTCTCCGCCAATGTCCGCACGTCCTCGCGCGCCGAACGCTCCGGCACCATCCGGGACATGATGAGGGCCTGCTCGTGATGGTGGATCATGTCCTGCATGAACCGAACGTCCGCCGCGGTATAGGCGTCACGTTCGGGGGTGCCCAGGTCGTCCGGTCCCAGCGTCCGACCAGCCTCACCCGGGGCACCGGGTTGCACCGTGGTGTGGCTCCGCTCCTGCGCCTCGGCGAAGGGGGCGAATACCAACCCCCCGGCCATCGCCAGGGCAGCCGCGAGGGTCCAGTTCGGGAATGACATGAGGAGACGTCCTCCTGACTAAGGTGAGTGTCAGAAGGAATATACTACCGAAGGGGCCTGAAGGGTTTCACAGCCGGCTCTCGATCACCCCCGGGGCGCCCGGGGGTGACGTGGCTGAACCACCGGATCCACCGCCCCCGGGGAGGCCGGCAGGGTTCCGGTTCAACTCCCCGTTGGACTCCACGCAAAGCCCACCCTCAATCCCACGGAGAGGGCGCGCCGGCGTCCGGCGTCATCCAACTCTCCATGGGAGTAGAGCCCATGGATCCGAACCCGCGGAAGTGGCCCCCAGAAGGCCCCGGCATGGACTGCGGTTCCCGACGGGTGACCGGCACCCCCTTCCCCCACCCGGCCCAGTGCCATCACGAGCTGGACCCCGTCCGTAGCTCGCAGCGTCCCGCGGGCGTAGAGAAGGTTCTGCCGATCACCCACCTCCGGCTCGAGGCTCTCCACCGAGGCCCCGATGGACCACGGCCCACCGACCCTGAAGACGGTGTGAACCCGAACGGCGCGATCCACGCCCTCCGTACTTGACCAGACCGCTCCGTCCGTGCGATCGCCGTGGACATCCACCCCAGCCCGCACGCCGTCCCGCTCGTACAGCACGCCGAAGGCCAGATCCTGGCCCCCCTGGGGCCCCAAGAAGGCGGAAGCTGATGCGCTGACCCCCGCCCGGTGGGGAGTCCGGTAGGTCACGCCGCGATCGGCCCACCCGTTGGTCATGCGGGACAGCCCGAAGCTGCCGCTCGAAGCCACAGGACCTCGCGGCAAGCCCCCCGCCACCGACAGGGTAGAGGTGTCGTAGAAGGGATCCACCCGGACACCCGACACCTTGTAGGGGGTCGAATGGCGGCCCAGGGTGATGGTCCCGAAACTGCCCCTCACCCCGGCGAGGAAGAAGCGCTGCGACAGCGCCGTTCCACTCCCGGCATTCACCAGCGCCCCTGCCTCGAGGTGGTATAAGGCTTCGATCCCCTCCCCCACAACGCCGCCGCGGAGCCCGACCCTGGAAGCGTTGTCCACAGCGGTCCAGGCCGCCTCCCCGGCGGGCCCAACCCGATTGAACGAGTAGCTCAGATTCCCATAGACTTCAGCGGTGGTCTCCTGTGCCGCGAGTGGCACGAGTGCCCCGGTGGCAGGGGCGACGGACAGCAAAAAGACCAGGACAGAACGAAGGGAGCCAGGCCAGGGCGCGGGACGGCGGGAGTGCCCGTTGGGGGGTACCATGGGGACTGACCTCCGGATCTGGGACGGATGGCAAACTCCGGGTCGGACTATTCCAGGGTATCGACCGGTTCCCTTCCCTCCGCAACCTCCGCTCCCTATCTCTCAGGGAGGCGACTCCCGGTCAGGCACACGCCCGAGACCCTGACCTCCCGCCCACAATCGCTTTTCGATCCTTCGCATCCGCCCCATCGCGAGTCGACCCGTGGCCCTGAAGACCCTCGCCCGAATCCTGACCCCGGTGCTGTTCCTCGTCCTGGCTTGTGCCTGTGCCCCGGACCGACCGGAACCCGACGACGTCGACCGGAACCGGGACCAGGAGGTGGGAGCGGAGTCCACCGGCGCCTTCGACCTCCTCATTCGGGGAGGAACCCTGGTGGACGGCACCGGCGCCCCCCCACGCGCCGGCGATCTGCTGGTGCGGGACGGCCTCATTGCCCATGTGGGACCGGTGGACCCGGACACCCTCGAGATCCGGAACGTCTTTGACGCCCAGGGCCTCACCATCACACCCGGTTTCATCGACGCCCACATCCACGGCGATCCCACGGAGACGCCGGGATTTCCCAACTTCCTGGCCCAGGGCGTCACCACCGTCGTCCTGGGCCAGGACGGCTCGAGCCCACGCCCCGCCGACGTCCCGGCGCTGGTCCGGGAGCTGGAGCGGACGCCACCGGCCGTCAACGTGGCCTGGCTCACCGGCCACAACACCATCCGTATGGCCTCGGGGGTGGAGTTCGGCGAGCCCGGCCCGGGAGGGCTCACCCGCATGGCCGAGCTCGTGTCCCTGGCGCTGGAAGAAGGGGCCTTCGGCCTGTCCCTGGGACTCGAATACGACCCCGGCGTCCGGGCCGGAATGGACGAACTGGTAGCCATTGCCCGTCCGGTGGCGGAACGGGACGGCATCGTCATGAGTCACCTGCGAAACGAGGACGCCGACCAGGTGGAAGCCTCCCTCGATGAGCTCCTGGAGCAGGGACGTCGCTCCGGCGCCCGGGTCCACGTCTCCCATATGAAGTCGGTGCTGGGAAACGACCCGGCCCAGGCGCGACGCATGCTCGACGCCATGGCCGCCGCTCGGGAGGCCGGCACTGAAGTCACCGGCGACGTCTACCCCTACACCGCGTCCTTCACCGGCCTCTCCATCCTCTTCCCCGAGTGGGCCCGCCCGCCCTACGACTATGCGGATGTGGTGGCCACCCGTCGCGGCGAACTCGCCGCCCATCTCCGGGAGCGGGTAGAGGGGAGGAATGGACCCGAAGCAACCCTCTTCGGCTCCGGTCCATGGGCCGGGCTGACCCTGGCCCAGGCCGCCGCCATGGAGGAGCGGCCCTTCCAGGACCTCCTGGTGGAGCTGGGCCCCGGCGGTGCCACCGCCGCCTATTTCGTCATGAACGAGGAGGTCATGACCACCTTCCTAACCGACCCCTTCGTGGTGGTGGGCTCCGACGGAAGTCCCACCATGCGCCACCCTCGCGGCTACGGGTCCTTCTCCCTCGTCATCCGGAAGTATGTGGTCGAAGAGGGCCTCCTGACGCTGGAGGAGGCGGGCCGGAAGATGACGGGCCTCACCGCCCGCACCCTGAGGCTCGATGACCCCGAGCGGGTGGAGATCCCCCGGGGTCGATTGGAGGAAGGGTGGGCTGCGGACATCGCCGCCTTCGATCCGCTGGAGGTCCGGGAACGGGCCGACTTCCAGGACCCCCACCGCTTGGCCGAGGGGATGCGTAGGGTGTGGGTCAACGGCTCCCTGGCGTGGATCGACGGATCTCCGTCGGAGGCGGGGCACGCCGGGCTCCCCCTCCTGGCCCTTCCCCCAGGATCCGGAACC
>PWZC01000253.1 GCA_003567615.1 Gemmatimonadota bacterium
CTCCGGGCGAACCGGCGTTCACGGCGGAGGCGGTGCAGCGCGAGTTCTTCGACGGTCCCAACTCGTACGCCCAGACCCTCCCCGAACTCTATCGGGAGATGTCGGGCGGACGGGTGGACCTCCGGGGGGAGACCTTCCCCTGGGTTCGGACGGAGCTGGAAGGGAGCCAGGTGACGCTGGGAGCCAGCGGATTGGTGTCCAGCCCCGACCGGGGGGTGGCGGCCTTCGTGGAGTCCATCGTACGGCGCCTGGACGAGGATGGTGTGGACTGGAGCCGGTTCGACAACACCGGAGACGGCTTTGTCGACGTCCTGGCCATCATGCATCCCGGAGCCGGTGCCGAGTGCGGAGCCCGGGAAAACATCTGGTCCCACCGCTGGAATCTCCGCTCGGCGTCGCAGGGGCGATTGGATCCGGGCATTCCCACCTCCACTCCCAATCCCCGGGGGAGCGGAGTGATCCATGTGAACGACTACATCATCCAGCCCGTCCTGGCCTGCGGGGAAGAGGGCGCCATCAATCGGATCGGCGTCTTCGCCCACGAACTCGGCCACGGCTTCGGTCTGCCGGATCTCTACGGGACCCGAGGGACGGCGGTGCGAGGGGCCGGACGTTGGGACCTCATGGCCTCTGGAACGTGGGGGTGTCAGGGTGAGGACCCGGCTCGTCCCTGTCACATGGGTGCCTGGAGCAAGGCCATGCTGGGATGGGTCGATGTGGTGGACGTGGCCCCCGGGGAGAGGCTGGGCGAGGTCTCCCTTCCACCGGTCCAGAGCTCAGGCCAGGTGCTCCGGGTCACGGCGCAGGACGGCTCGGGCGAGTACCTGCTACTGGAGAATCGGCAGCGGATCGGATCCGATGCCAACCTCTGGGAACCGGGCCTCCTCATCTGGCATGTGGATCCCACCACGGTGGATCCGGCCTGGCCGCAGAACTCGGTCAACAACGACTCGAATCGCCTGGGCGTCTGGCTCCGGCAGGCCGACGGGCGGAATGAACTGGCAGGCGCCGGCCCCAGCCTCGGTGACCCGGGGGATCCCTTCCCGGGCTGCATCAAGGAAGACTACTTCGACTATTTCAGGTCGTCGGTCCCCTGTCTCCGGACCAACACCGAGTTCCACTTCGCCAGTGAGCCTGCCGCCTGGACCCACCGGGGCGAGCCCTTCGGCGTGGCACTCACGGGAATCCGGCTCCGTGGCGAGGCCCCCCATGACGTGGTCTTCGACCTGTCGGCCCGGGTAGAGCCCGAGGTGGCGCTGGACGGCCTGGTGAACCACTTTCTCCGCCCCGGTGAGCCGTCCCCGCTCACGGCGCGACAGCGGGAGTTCCTGGATCGGAACGGGAACCGGGACGGCCGCTACGACGTGGGGGACTTCCGGCGTTTCCTGGTGGAGCATGGGGGCGGCGGACGATGAACACCCGGCGTCGACTCGTCGCCCTGGCGACGTTCTTCCTCCTGCCCGCTGCGATCCTGGCGGGATGCGACCGGGACTCGGCGAATCCCGGCATCCTGGAGGCGTCCCTGGAGGGACCTGCCCCTGCTTACGGAGCGGCCGTCCTGGAGGTCGCCGGACCAGGAGTGGTGGACGTGGTAGGAAGCGCCGGGACCCGGGTCTGGACCCGGGAGGTGGAGCCGGAGCGGATCCGCTTCGTGGTGATCCAACCCTCCACCGGCCCGCTGGCCTTCGGGGTCCAGGTGAGGGATCGCTCCGGATCCGCCCCCACCTTCACCATCGTGGAACTGGCCGACGGAGAGGATCGAGCCGTGACGCCGACGGGAAACGAGCGGATCCGCATCCGGCGATAGGATCGGGGTCCCGGGAGGTGGGGCGGGTTGATTTCGGAGGGCCGGGGGTCGAGTTTACCCCGGTTCCGGCATCGGTGCGGGGAGAGAGCTGAGGCTCCACCCCGACCTGGACCAGATCTTCCGACGGGGAGTTCCGAATGACCACGGCCACCTGGGTCACCATGATCGTGATCCTGTCCGTCGTCTGGGGCGGATGCGCCCTGACGATCCTGACGGCGATCCGGAAGGAATCGGACAAATGAGGCGGGGCGGGCGACCCGGTGTCGTCCGCCCCGTTCGCAGATTCCGGCTTACCGCCACCGACCAATCCCGCGCTCACCTCCACATTCTCCGGATGGGAACACGTGCCAAGACGAGATGACCTCGAAACCATCATGATCCTGGGGTCGGGCCCCATCGTGATCGGGCAGGCCTGCGAGTTCGACTATTCCGGAACTCAGGCAGTCCGAGCTCTCAAGGAGGAGGGCTACCGGGTCGTGCTGGTGAATTCCAACCCGGCCACCATCATGACTGATCCGGACCTGGCGGATCGGACGTACATCGAGCCCCTCACCGCCGAGTGGGTGACGCGGATCATCGAGGTTGAGCGACCCGACGCCATCCTTCCCACCATGGGAGGGCAGACCGCCCTCACCATCGCCATGGAGTTGGAGGAGACGGGCGTACTGGAGAAGTACGGGGTTGAGCTCATCGGCGCCAACGCCCGCTCCATCGCCATGGCCGAGGACCGGGAAGAGTTCACGGCGGCCATGGATCGAATCGGACTCGCCGTTCCCCATGGGGGGTTCGCCGGGACCGTGGATGAGGCGCTGGAGATCGTGGAGGATACGGGGTACCCGGCCATCATCCGTCCCTCCTATACCCTGGGTGGCACCGGCGGCGGGATCGCCTACAACCGCGAAGAGTTCGAGGTGGCGGTGCGCCGGGGACTGGACGCCTCTCCCATCACCGAGGTTCTCATCGACCGCTCGGTCCTGGGGTGGAAGGAGTTCGAGTTGGAGGTGGTGCGAGACGGCGAGGACAACGTCATCATCGTCTGCTCCATCGAGAACTTCGATCCCATGGGGGTCCACACCGGTGACTCCATCACCGTGGCGCCTGCCCAGACCCTGTCGGACGTGGAGTACCAGCGGATGCGGGACGCCGCCATCGCCATCATCCGGGAGATCGGCGTGGAGGCGGGAGGGTGCAATATCCAGTTCGCGGTGAGCCCGGAGACCGGTGAGATCCTGGTCATCGAGATGAACCCCCGGGTGTCCCGCTCCTCGGCGCTGGCCTCCAAGGCCACCGGCTTTCCCATCGCCCGGGTCGGGGCCAAGCTGGCCGTGGGGTACCGTCTCCACGAGCTCCCCAACGACATCACCCGGACCACCCCCGCCTCGTTCGAGCCCACCCTGGACTACGTGGTGGTGAAATTTCCCCGCTTCGCATTCGAGAAGTTCCGGGGATCGGATCCGACCCTCGGGGTTCAGATGAAGGCCGTGGGCGAGACCATGGCCATTGGCCGCACCTTCAAGTCGGCGTGGCAGAAGGGGCTTCGAGGTCTCGAGATCGGTCGGTCGGGGTGGGTGAGGGGGAAGACGAAGGCAGACGATGGACTGGAGGCCACGGACCGGGAGTCCCTCCTGGCGGCCATGCGCCGCCCCACCACGGAGCGCCCCTTCCAGTTGAAGCGTGCCCTGGAGGCCCTGGTGGGATGGAAAGGCGATGCCGACGATCCCGCACGCCCGGCCACCATGGACGAGATCCAGGACGCCACCCGCATCGATCCATGGTTCCTCGATCAGCTTCTGGAGATCGTGGAGATGGAGGTGTGGTACGCCGGCCTCGACCAGGTGGGGGCGACGGAGCTGCGCTGGATGAAGCGACAGGGTTTCTCCGACCGCCAGTTGGCCGACCTCCGCGGTGAGACGGAGTCCCAGGTCCGGACACGCCGGTGGGAAGAGGGGATCCGCCCCACCTACAACGTGGTGGACACCTGCGCCGGCGAGTTCCCTGCGGCCACACCGTACTTCTACTCATCGTACGAAACCCTGGATGAGGCACAGCCCTCCGACCGCCGGAAGGTGGTGATCCTGGGGAGCGGTCCCAACCGGATCGGACAGGGGATCGAGTTCGACTACTGTTGTGTCCAGGCCGTTCTGGGGCTGAAGGAGGCCGGGTACGAGACCATCATGGTGAACTCGAACCCCGAGACCGTCTCTACCGACTTCGACATCTCGGACCGCCTCTACTTCGAGCCCCTCACCCTGGAAGACGTGCTGGAGATCGTGGACCGGGAGAAGCCGGTGGGAGTCATCGTCCAGCTCGGCGGTCAGACTCCCCTCAACCTTGCCCAGGGTCTGGAGGCGGCGGGGGTCCCCATCCTGGGAACCTCGGTGGACGCCATCGACCGGGCCGAGGACCGGGAGCGTTTCGAGAAAGTCTGCCGGAGGGTGGGAGCGCTGGTCCCGGCCAACGGGGTGGCAACCTCCCTGGAGCAGGCTCGGCGCGTGGCGGCGGAGGGGGGCTACCCGGTACTGGTCCGGCCGTCGTACGTACTCGGTGGGCGGGGGATGGAAATCGTCTACGACGAGGCCTCTCTGGAGGATTACTTCGAGCGGGCCGTGCAGGCATCGCCGGATCACCCGGTGCTCATCGACCGATTCATTGAGGATGCCTTCGAGGCCGATGTGGATGCCCTCTCCGACGGGACCGATGTGGTGATCGGGGGCGTCATGCAGCACATCGAGGAGGCGGGAGTCCACTCCGGTGACTCGGCCTGTGTCCTGCCCCCGTACCGCCTGGAGCCGGACGAGATGGACCGGATCCGGGAGCTGACTCGGGCCTTCGCCCTGGAGTTGGGCGTGGTCGGCCTGGTGAACATCCAGTACGCGATACGCGACGGTCGGGTCTACGTCCTGGAGGTCAACCCCCGTGCGTCCCGAACCGTCCCCTTCGTGAGCAAGGCCACCGGCGTGCCCCTGGCCCGCCTCGCCGCGCGGATCATGGCGGGCGAGACCATCAAGTCCCTGAACATTCCGGCGGAGCCACAGGTGCCTGGGGTGGCGGTCAAGGAAGCGGTTCTCCCCTTCAACCGCTTCGACGTGGACATCCTTCTGGGGCCCGAGATGCGCTCCACGGGAGAGGTAATGGGCTTCGACGATTCGCTGGGCATGGCGTACGCCAAGGCCCAGGCCGGCGCGTACAACGTGCTTCCTCTCGAAGCGGGCACGCTGGTGGTCACGGTGAACGACCGGGACAAGCCTGCGGTGACCCCGATTCTCCGCCGATTTCACGACCTCGGGTTCCGCATCCTGGCCACCAAGGGAACCCACGAGTACCTGAGCCGGCTCGGACTTCCCAGCGAGCGGATCTACAAGGTGAACGAGGGGCGCCCCAACATCGTGGACGCCATCGTGAGCGGGGAGGTGGATCTCTTGGTGAATACGCCCCTGGGCAAGAAGTCCCAGTACGACGACTACGCCATGCGCCGGGCGGCCATCACCTACAAGATTCCGTACCTCACCACCATGTCGGCCACCAACGCCGCCTGCGATGCCATCATTGCGCTCCGGGGCCTTCCCCACACGGTGCGGTCCCTGCAGGAACGGGTGGGCGAGCACGGTGCGCCTGCTACGTCCACCGACGATCCGGCCTGATCGGCCGGGGGTGACATGACATCCGCAGAGGGCGGCCCGCCCACGGGATTCTTCCTCCACCCCTCGGCGGCGCTTCACGACCCCGGTTGGGGCCACCCGGAGCATCAGGGGCGCCTTCGGACGTTGGCCTCCACCGTGGGCCGGGACCTGCTGGCGCTGCATGGGCGCGTGGTGCAGTCGGAGGGTGGGCATGCCTCCATGGATGTCCTGGCGGCTGTCCACGATCCGGTCATGCTGGAACGGGTGCGCCGGATCTGCAGGGAGGTGGGACCTTCGCCCACGGAGGTGGGACCGGAAACGCTGGTCTGCGAGGCGTCGTGGGATGCCATCACCGGCAGCAGCGGGGCCCTTCTGGCCGCGGTGGAAGCCGTGTCGGAAGGGAGGCTCCGGAACGCCTTTGTGGCCGCCAGGCCCCCTGGCCACCATGCCTCCGCTGATCAGGTCATGGGCTTCTGTGTCGTGAACCATGTGGCGGTTGCGGCTCGTCACCTCCTGGACAGCGGACGAGCCCGGCGGGTTGCCATCGTGGACTGGGACGTCCATCACGGCAATGGGACCCAGGACATCTTCTGGCACGATCCAAGGGTCTTCTACCTCTCCCTGCACCAGATGCCGCTCTTCCCCGGCACCGGCGCCGCCACGGAGATCGGTGCCGGGGAGGGAGAGGGGATGACGCTGAATGTGCCCCTGGCTGCCGGTACCGGGCCTGCCGCCTATCTGGATGCCTTCCAGGAGGCGCTGGCCCGGGTCGCCGGGGACTTTCATCCCGACTTCATCCTGATCTCCGCCGGCTACGACGCACTGGCGGTGGATCCCCTGGGCGGACTGCTCCTCGAGCCGGCCACCTACCACCTCATGACCCACCGGGTCATGGCCTGGGCCGACGAGATCTGCGGCGGTCGTGTGGTGGCGGTGCTGGAGGGCGGGTACCATCCTCGCGGCACCGGATTGGCGGTGGTGGCCACCCTCCGAGCCCTGGCCCGGGTCCCGCTGGATCCGGGGACCGATCCGTACGGCGCTTGAGGGGTAACCTCCAACAGGCAATATTGTGAGTTGGCTCGGCTCCGGGGCGGAATTTTGACGTTCCGCGGTTCGAACTGGATCCAGCGACCCGTCGACGGAGGCTTCATCCATGCGTACCATCCTGAATCTCTTCCTGCTCCTCGGGCTGACCGCCGGAGCCCTCGGCGCCCAGATTCCCGAAGGCGTCGAGGGGACGTACGAGCCCCATCCGGAGGCCCGGAAGGCCATCGACCAGCTCCTCTCGCCTTACTGTCCGGGATTGATGCTGGAACAGTGCCCCGCAGAGGCCTCCCGGATCCTCCGGGACTCCATTCATATGCTGGCCGCCCAGGGGTGGACCGGCGACGAACTCAAGGCATGGATGCTGGCCAACCATGGCCCCGAGTGGCAGGCCGTTCCCGACCGGAGTGGGGCCGGTCTCTGGGCGTGGATCCTTCCCCCCTTCGCCCTGGTGGCCGGGTTCGGTACCGTGATCGTGGTGGCACGCCGCTTTTCCCGCCCGGAGGACGAGGAGACCCATGAACAGGTGGAGCGACCCGGTCCCACGCCGGAAGACGAGGCACGCCTGAGGGAGGCGCTCCGGGAGCTGGAATTGGCCGAGGACCCGACCTTCCAGTAGGCCGGCTCCCCCATTCATGACCTCTGCCCCCGGGGACCGGCCGGATGTGGACGGTGCTCCGTCCATGCTGGACCTCATCCGTCTGAGTCCCAGGAATCTCTTCCCTCCCGGGGGGCGGGATCTCTATCGTCAGATCGCCCTCCTCACCGAGATGAAGGAGGGGGACGAGGTGCTGGTGGCCTCGTGTGGGGCGGGGATCACCGCAGAGTATTTCGCGGCCGAATTCGGCGCCAACGCCAGCGCCGTGGACGAGGATCCCCGTCTCATCGCCCGGGCGGAGGGGCGGATCCGGGAGCGGGGACTTCGGGACCGGGTCCAGTTCCAGCCGGCCTCCATGGGGAGCCTCCCCTACCGGGACGGGGTTTTCGATGTGGTGGTGGCAGAGCTGGGGCTGACCGCCACGGTGGATCCGGGAGCAGCCATTGCGGAGCTGGTCCGGGTGGCTCGCCCCGGTGGCCAGGTGGTGCTGGTGCATCTGGTCTGGAAGGCCGCGGTGGATCCGGAGCGCCGTGACATCCTGGCACGACATCTGGGCGCCCGCCCGCTCATGATGGTGGAGCTCAAGCGGACGCTCCGGGAGCTGGGCGTCACGAACCTCCATTCCGAAGCCTGGTCCGACGAGGGTACGGCGTTCCGACCCCACGCCAAGAAGCCCTTTCCTGATTTCGCCGAATTGTTTTCCATCTCCGAGAAGGTGGGCATCCTGCGACGTGCCTGGGCCCGGTGGGGATGGCGAGGCGTGCGGACCGTACTGGCTCGGGAGCGGGAAGTGCACCGTCTCCTGACCCGGGAACGCATCCTGGGGCTCGACATGGTCAAGGGGACACGGGAGGCCCCACTGGAGGCTGATCCGGCGCCCACCGAATCCCCGCCGGAGGCGACTCCGCCGGGCGAGTCCCCGGTCGCCACCGAACCCCCACCAAGCGAATCTCCGGTGTCCGGAGAACCTCCGGCGCCACCTGAACCCAGATCGAAGGAGGAGATGTGACCCCCGTCGAACCGCCACCTGCCGAAGTCACCTCCCCCCTTCTGTCACCGGAGGGGCTGGCTCGTCTGCCGGCTCTCCTGGAGCGGGTGGGGGCCGATGCCTGGCTCCTCTTCGACATGGGTGATCACAATCCTCTGGCCCACCGGATCCTGGCGCTGGGAAAGACGACCCGACGGGCCTTCGCCCTTATATCGGGGTCCGGCGCACCCCGCCTTCTCCATCACGCCATCGAGGCATCGGCCTGGCGAAACTGGCCGGGAGAGCGTCGCAGCTACTCCAGTTGGGGAGACCTGGAAGGGGGCCTGGCGTGGATCCTGGAGGGGCGGGAGCGGGTGGCCATGGAGGTCTCGCCCCGGTCCGCCGTTCCCACAGTCGACCGGGTGCCGTCGGGGATCGTGGAGCTGGTGAGGGCGCGCGGGGTGGAGGGGGTTTCCTCGGGCGATCTCATTACGGCCTATCACTCCCTCTGGGGTCCGGAGGATCTGGCCTCCCACCGCGAGGCGGCCGGGATCGTCCGTGCCACGGCCATGCAGGCGTTCCAGAAGGTGGCCCGGGACATCGGTGCCGGGCGCCACCTGCGGGAGCGGGATCTCATGGAGTGGATCGAGACGCGCCTCCATGAGGCCGGCGTCACCGAGCAGGTCGGGTGCGTGGTGGCGGCCGGGGCATCGGCATCGGATCCCCACTACGATCCCCCGGGAGCCGGGGTTGTTCTGAAAGGTGGCGACCTGGTTCTCCTGGACCTGTGGGGAGGCCTCGCCGGCGGTGGGGTGCCGGCGGACCAGACCTGGATGGCTTTCCTCGCGGCGCCGAACCGGGTCCCGACCCGGGTGCGCGCCGTCTGGGACGCCGTTCGGGATGCCCGGGACGGAGCGCTGCAGTTTCTGGGAGATCGATATCGGGCAGGGCGTGAGGTCCGCGGGTGGGAGGTGGATGAGGTGGCCCGGGGCGTATTGCGGGATCGGGGCATGGACACCTGGTTCACCCACCGCCTGGGTCACTCCATCGATGAGCGGCTTCACGGGTCCGGACCGAACCTCGACCACCTGGAAACCCGGGATGAGCGCGTCCTGCTGCCCGGTGTGGGCTTCTCCGTCGAGCCCGGCGTGTATATCCCGGGCGAGCTCGGGGTGCGAAGCGAAGTCAACGTCTACTGGGGAGAGGACGGTCCCGAGGTGACCACTCCCCGTCCCCAGGACGACCTGATCTACGCACCTCCCGGCTGAAGCGTTGGTGGATCATCACGTGGAGGTGGCCCTTCCCCTCCCGCTCTTCCAGTCGTTCACGTACCGGATCGAGGACCCGCCGCCTCCAGGGAGCCGGGTCCTCGTCCCGTTCAGGCGGGGTGAGCGGGTCGGGTGGGTCCTGGGGCCGGGAGATCCACGGGGAATCCGCGGGATTCGCCCGGTCCTGGACGTCCTGGACGCCCAGCCGTCGGTTCCTTCCGACGCACTCCGGTTGGCCCGGTGGATCGCCGACTATTACGTGGCTCCCCTGGGCCTCGTACTCCGGAGCATGCTTCCTTCCGTGCTCTCGGATCGGTCCCGGGACCTCCTTCGTCCTCTCCCCCCGGAGTCCGCCGCCCGCAAGGAGGACCTGCCGGGACGGTCCCGCCGAGTGCTGGAGACGCTCCGGAATCGCGCCGGTCCAGCCCGGGTCTCGTCCCTCCGGAAGGAGCTGGACATGGGGTCCATCTGGCCGGAGATCCGCCGCCTCCGGTCACTGGGGCTCCTGGAACACTGGACCGAGCCACCGCCCGAGCCTCCGGTCCGGACCCGGAAGGTGGTCCGGCTGCGAAGCTGGCTCACCGATCTCACCGAACGGGAGCGGGTCTTCGCACGGGCCGATCGGCAACGGGAGTGCTTCGAACTCCTGGTTGAACGGGGCGGGAGCTCTCCCCTGGCAGGGCTCCAATCGGACCACGGCTTCTCCCGGTCGGTCATTGCCGGGCTCCAGGCCAAGGGGCTTGTGGAGGTGGGAGACGACGAGGTCCTGCGGGATCCCTTTGCCGGGTCCGGGTCCGAGCCCGATCCGGCCTTCCGCCCGAGGCCAACGGAGGCACAGGCCCAGGTCCTGAAGCATCTCCTGGGCTCGCTGGACGAGGCCACCCCCTCACCCGTGCTCCTGCGGGGAGTGACGGGGTCGGGAAAGACGCTGGTCTATCTGAGCCTCCTGGAGGAAGTGGTGACCCGGCGGGGACGGTCAGCCATCGTGCTGGTCCCCGAGATCTCGCTGACCCCGCAGACGGTATCCCGCTTCCGATCCTGGTTTGGCGATCAGGTGGCGGTGCTCCACTCGGCGCTCTCCGACGGCGAGCGCTTCGACCAGTGGCGTCAGATCCGGACCGGCCAGCGGCGGATCGTGGTGGGTGCCCGGTCGGCGCTCTTCGCACCGCTCCCGGACCTGGGCGCCATCGTGGTGGATGAGGAGCACGACGGTTCCTACAAACAGTCCGAGACCCCGCGCTACCACGCCCGGGATGTGGCCGTGGTCCGGGCCGCCCTGACCGGCGCCATCTGCCTCCTGGGGAGCGCGACGCCGTCTCTCGAGAGCTGGCGGAACGCCCAGCGGGGGAAGTTTACCCTCCTGACCCTCCCGGAGCGGGTGGGGGGGCGACCCCTTCCCCCGGTGGAGGTGGTGGACCTCCGGACCACCGGTGGGGGGAAGGCGACAGGCCCCGGGCCGTCATCGGGCAGGGGCACCGGCGGGCGGGCCCCTGATATCCTCTCGCCCGTCCTGATAGCGGCGGTGGAAGCGGGACTGGAGCGGGGTGAGCAGGCCATTCTCCTCCTGAATCGTCGGGGATACAGCTCCTTCATCCAGTGCCGCGCCTGTGGAGAGGTGAAGCAGTGTCCCCACTGCTCCGTGTCCCTGACCTTTCACCGCCGAAAGAACCGTCTCATCTGCCACCACTGCCGTCACGAGGAGGCGGTTCCCGGCCGCTGTCCGGCCTGCGGTGATCCGGACCTCTCCTATCGTGGCCTCGGGACGGAGCAGGTGGAACGTGTGGTGGCCGAGACATTCCCACGAGCCCGGATCGCCCGCATGGATGTGGACACCACCGGGGGGAAGTGGTCTCATGCCGAGATCCTGGACCGCGTGGGCCGGGGCGAGGTGGACATCCTCCTGGGAACCCAGATGATTGCCAAGGGACTGGACTTTCCCCGGGTTACGCTGGTGGGGGTCGTGAACGCCGATGTGGGGCTGCACCTGCCGGACTTCCGCGCCAGCGAGCGAACCTTCCAGCTCCTGAGTCAGGTGGCGGGTCGGGCGGGGCGGGGAGATCTGGGGGGGCGGGTCCTGATCCAGACCGCCGTTCCCGGTCACTATTCCATCCGGGCTGCGGTGGACCACGATTATCCGGGGTTCGCCCGGCGAGAGATGGAGGAGCGATCGGCACCCCGATATCCCCCGGGGCTTCGCATGGTCAACTTCGTGGTCAGCTCTCCCGACCCGGAGGCGGCGGCCACGGGTGCCGAGCAATGTCTGCGCTGGATGGAGCGTCGCCGTCCGGCTCTGGGAGCCGGGGCGCAACTGATGGGTCCGGCCCCTGCGCCCATCGAGCGACTCCACGGGCGCTGGCGATGGCACTTCTTTCTCCGGGGGGGGAGCGTACGCGCCGTCACCCATTCCCTGCATGAACTGGCGGCCGACCCGCCGCTGCCACCGGGGGATGTCCGCCTCGTAGTGGACCGGGACCCGGTGGCACTTCTGTAGGCGCCGTCTCCGCCGCGACCGTCCGTGGACACGTCCCACGGAAACGATCGAGTATCGAGGCGAGCCTGCAGCCGGGACTCGCAAGGGGGGTTCTGGTGATGGGGGCAGACAGGCCGTAGATTTCCCGCAACCCGGTGCACCCGGGCGGGGTATCCACCGGGGAACCCCAACGACGGAGGTGGTCTCCCATGGGTTGCCTGGCCCTCAACGCTTCCTTCGAGCCGCTCACGCTGGTGGCGCCTCGCCGAGCCGTCCGGCTGGTCCTGGATCGCAAGGCCGAGATCCTGGAAGTGGACGATTCGCGGGTATTCCGGTCGGAGCGCGATGAGTTGCCGTGCCCGACGGTGATCCGCCTTGTCCGCTTCATCCATGTACCCCGGCGATTTCGGAGGCAGGTGACCAACACCTTCCTCTTTGCCAGGGACGGATATGCGTGCCAGTACTGCGGAATCCACCGGAGGGAGCTCCGAACGCGCCAGTTCATGACCCGCGACCACGTCCTTCCGGTCTCCAGAGGCGGGGAAAACAACTGGGGCAACGTGGTGACGGCATGCTCCCCCTGCAACAACCGCAAGGGGAATCGCACCCCGGAGGAAGCGCGCATGCCGCTTCTCTCATCCCCCGGCGAGCCCAATCACGTGCATCTGGTCTGGGCCGTGCGCAGGGTCACCGCGCAGCAAGCCCGATACATCGAGATGTTCTACGGCGCCGATGCTCTCCGGCTTCTGGAAGGACGCGAGGCCGAGCCGGGAGGGTGCGTCCCGGCGGATTGATGAGATCCTGAGCGTGGGGGTGGGCCGGGCCCGCCTATTCGTCCAACCAGGCGTGGGGGTTCTCGGGAAGCAGGCCGGCCGCCCGGATCCATCCCTCCGGGGTTCGGATCCGCCATCTGAGGACCCGCCCCTTGAGGGAGTCCCTTTCCACCGTGTATTCGAAGCCCGGGACGATGGATCGCTCCGCTACGAAACGCGCCAGTCCAGGGGGGAGCGGGTCCTCATCCGTACCGGCCGCTCCCTTCAGGAGGTTGACCTCGGCCCGGACCCGGGCCTGGTTGCGGCGCACCATTTCCTCCACCTCGTCCAGCGCCAGGAGAAGCTGGGGCAGCGAGCCGGTCCCTTCCCAGCGGGCTCGCTCCTCCGGGTCCAGGTCCGGGAAGAGGGTCGACGCCTCGTCCCTCAGACCATTCAGGACAGTGTCCACCCGGTGCTGGAAGCGGAGCAGCCTCTCGTAGAGCTCCAGGCGGATAAGCCCGCCATCCAGGTCAGGACTGGAGTCGTGGGCGGCCTCTCCTGCTTCAGGCATGTTCACCCCTGCCCGTCGAAGGAGCCGGAATCCGGGTTCCTCCACTCATCCTGGGCTTCCATCTGCCGCTCCAGGGCTTCCCGAACCACCCGAAGCGAATCCTCGAGCCAGGTGGTGCCGGCGGGGTCCTCCCCCTCGTCCCTTCCGATCTCCTTCGGTGGACAGGGATGAACGGGCTCACCTTCGTCCGGAAGGAGACCGGCTCGCACCTCCCAGGCGAAAAGCTTCTGGCGAAGCTCTCCCAGGACCAACTGGAGTTCAGCGGCGGATCGTAGGAGTGCGCCCTCCCCGTCCAGACGCTGAAGCAACTCGCTGAAACGGAGCAGGTCTGCCCGGAGTTGCTCCCCGGAGATCCCGTCGTACTGGCCCATCCTACCGTGCCTCCGGTTCGAGGGCGGAAGACCGACCGGGTTCGGCCAGCCGAATGCGGGCGTCAAGCGCCCAGGCCCCTTGGGGTGTGGCGAGGAAGGGATTCACGTCGATCTCAGCCAGTGCCGGATGGGTCTGCACCAGTTGCGAGAGGCGTTGGATCGACTCCACCACCGCATCGAGGTGGACCGGCTTCTCGCCCCGGACTCCCTCGAGGAGTGGGTAACTGCGAATGGATCGGATCATTTCCCGCGCCTCCTGGTCGGTGACCGGTGGGACCCGGAAGGCTACGTCCTTGAACGTCTCAACGTAGATTCCTCCAAGCCCGAACATGAGAAGTGGGCCAAACGACGGGTCCGTACTCATGCCCAAAATGAGTTCCCGGCCGTCCCTGCGATAGGGTGCAACCAGGATCCCCCGCAGATCGTCCCCGACCTGGTGATGCTCCAGGGCGGCCCGCACCTCGTCGAAGGCGCCTCGCACCTCGTCGGGTCCGCGAAGATCGAGGCGGACGGCACCCACCTCGGTTTTGTGGACAATCTGCGGTGAAACCGCCTTCAGCACCACAGGCCACCCCAGCACCTCGGCAGCCGCCACAGCCTCGTCGGCGGTCTGTACCAGGCGGTGGGGAATGACGGGGATTCCGTAGGCCTCCAGAACACGGTAGGCCTCCACCTCCAGGAGCCGGGTTCGGCCCTCGGCGCGGGCCTCTGCCACGATCCTGGCGACAGCGTCCGCGTCCACCGGGAAGGCGGCCGGAGCCTGCACGGGGCGTGATAGCCAGCGCCCGTAGCGGTGAAGGGCTCCCAGGGCACGGACGGCGGACTCGGGGAAGATGTAGGCGGGGATCCCTGCGGTCCGGAGCTGGGATCGCCCCTGCGGTAGACCTTCGCGTCCCATGAGGACCGCAAGGACGGGGGTCTCCGGATGGTGGGCCGCAGCCTCCATGATGGCCGAAGCCACGTCCTCCTGCCGTACGCCAAGGGGAGGAACGAAGGCGGCGATGGCCGCATCGACCCCCGGATCCCCCATCACAACGTCCAGGGCGACGCGATAGCTCTCCGCCGTGGCCGTGGCGATCATGTCCACCGGATTCCGAACGGAGGCCTCCTCCGGGAAGATCTTCAGGAGGGCTTCCGTGGTCTCATCCTGGAAGGAGGCGACCTCGAGTCCCTCGGCTTCGCAGGCGTCGGCCACAATGATTCCCGGTCCCCCGGCATTGGTCACGATGGCGACCCGGTTTCCCCGGGGGATGGGAAGGTTTCCAAAGGCCATGGCCAGATCGAAGAGCTCTTCCACCGAACCGGCTCGCATGACCCCACACTGGGCCAGGAGGGCGTCTGCGGCCACATCCCGACCGGCCAGGGCCCCGGTATGGGAAGAAGCGGCCCGGGCGCCGGCCTTGGACCGACCTGACTTCACCACGATGATGGGCTTCTTCCGACCCACCCGACGGGCGATGCGCGTGAAGTGCCTTGGATTCCCGAAGGTCTCCAGGTACATGAGAATCACCCGGGTCTCCGGGTCCGTCTCCCACCACTCGAGGAGGTCGTTTCCCGAGACGTCGGGCTTGTTGCCCCCCGACACGAAATCCCGGATTCCGATCCCGTACTCGGCGGCGTAATCCAGGATGGTGACGCCCATGGCGCCCGACTGGGAGAGGAAGCTGACGCGGCCCGCCGGGGGCATCGTGGGAGCGAAGGTGGCGTTCATGCGCACCGCCGGATCGGTGCTGAGGACACCCATGCAGTTCGGACCCACGAGGCGCATGCCATGATGCCGGATTCGCTCCATGAGATGCGCCTCCCGGCGGGCCCCCTCCTGTCCGACCTCCTTGAATCCGGCGGAGATCACCGCTACGGCGGGGATTCCCCGGGTACCGCACTCGTCCACCACCTGGGGCACGCGCTCCTTGGGAACCACAATTACCGCCAGATCCACGGTCTCGGGGAGCTCCCGGACGGACCTCCACGCAGGGACCGAGTGGATGGAGCGGGCTCTGGGATTGACCGGATAGACCGGGCCCTGGAATCCGTGGCGTACCAGGTTCTCGACGATCTGGTGGCCTACCGTTCCCGGCCGCCGGCTGGCACCGATGACGGCGATGGAGCGAGGTCGGAAAAACGGTCGCAGAGAGGTGGACACAGGCGGGATCGGATGGGGGGAAGGGAACGGAATGATAGCTTAATGGACGGACCCAACGGGGTCCACGGCCCCGTCCCCCTCGGTCTCCGACCGGAGGGGCGCTTGCGGGGTTCGAGCGTCATGGGGCATGTTCAGATGTCCGTCATCCGGCACCCCTCTCTCCAGGAGTGTCCCTGCCATGAGCATTGACGAAGCGGGCACGGGTCCGCCGCCTCCGGTTCCCGTGCGAGACGTCCTGTCTTCCGTCGATCCCGGCCCCATGTCCGCCCCGGCGAGCCCCGAATCCCGGTCATCCGGAAGTGAGACCGAGGTCGCCCTTCCCGGGGGCGATTGGGTGGTCCGCAGCGGTGGCCGGACCCGGTCCGGGGTACCGGGAGACTCGGGGGCCCCCCTCCTCCTTGCCCTGTTTCACCGCCGGGATCCGGCGTCCGGAGAGGTGGAGGCCAAACCGGCCCGTGAGGTGTGGACCGTGGGCCGGGACATGGAGGAGTGGGACTCCACGAAGTTGACGGACCTCCTGGCTCGCTCACGTCCCTATCGAGTCCTCCCCGATCCGCCATCTCCCTCCAGGCCCTCCCCTCCAAGCCCGTCTCCTGCTCCGGTTGCCTCGCGGCGACC
>PWZC01000298.1 GCA_003567615.1 Gemmatimonadota bacterium
CCATCGAGCTCAACCTGTGAGTCGCGGCACCACCCCACTGCCGGTAGCGCTGCCGCCGACAGGGACACGCAACCCGGGCGCTGGTTACTGAAGGTCCAGGACGGTCTCGAGAGCGAGGTCAACACCCCACTGTTCCTCAACGGTGAGGTGGCCTTGGTGGTCCCCGAGCCTGCTCACGTCGACGGCGCCGGTCTGCTCCACGAGCACTCGAGTTGTGGAGCCATCGATCTCGATCTCGGGTCGGAACGACGCGCGGCGCGCAGCAGTGGAGGTCGGCGCGACGAGCACGGTCGACAGCCGCAGCAACGCGTCGGACTGCACGATGACGCCGTAGCGAACGCCGGACTGCTCGTGGCCTTGACGACGTCCGAGCCGTAGCCGGAACACATCACCCCGGCGCACGCAGGTCCTCCATCATCGCGGCCACCTCGGCGGCCTCGGTCCGATCGGCTTCGTCCGCGGCGAGTTCGGCCACCTCGTCGATCAGTCGTTGACGGTCGCGTAGCCGCAGCGCGGCGGCGACCAGACCACGGCGGACCGCTTCTGAGCGGGAGAGGCCGGTGGCTTCGAGCTCAGCCAGGGCGCGCTTCGACTCGTCGTCGAGTCGTACGGAGATGAGATCGCTCATCGATCGAATGTATCACAGAACGTCAGACATGCGTGCAGTCCGACTTGCCGCTCGTCCTCGACCGAGGAGGAGATCCGGACGGTGCAGCGCTTCCGCGGAAGCGCTGCACCGGGCGTTCGCGCCGGTCGATGCCAGTGTCGAGGCACTCGAAGTGATGCCAGCGTTCGGTCTCGTCGTGAGAGGGGAAATCGAACGCCGCCTCCCGCTCTTCAATCTGCTGTCTGCTGATCACAGGCCCGTCACGGCCCCGTCGCACGACGCGCTCAGACAGCACCTCGCTCGGTGCGGCGAGGTGATGCAACTCCGTTCGAGCACCCGGGTGCTGCGCCACGACCCGGATGCGGTCGCGTTCCGCGCGAGACCACGTGCCCCACTCGATCACGACCGAGGCTCCGACGGCCACGAGCCGCCCCGGCAGCTGCCACTGCCGCTGCTCGATCCTGTCTCGTGCGTCCTCGTCCCACAGGCCGAGCACCAGCTCCTCGCGCCAGTCGTCGGCACTGAGGCGGATCGCAACCAACCGGCGCTCGACCTCACGGGCATGCGTGGTCCTGCCTGAAGCCGGGAGCCCGCTGCCGCGCACGAGCACGGGACCGTCGAGACGGTCGCTGGGCATGCACTGCCACGGTGTCGGTGGCGGATCACGCTGTCGCCGCGCCCGGCCCTGCTTGCGGCGGCCCTCCGAGATCGCTCGGTCACGCGACCGCTCCCTGAACGACCTGCGTGATCCGGACGCATCCTCTCTGTCACGGCGGGCCTACGGAAGCTCCAGCCAGCGGTCATGGGCGTCGCCAGGTCCCATGAACCCGGGTCCGCAGAGCTGCCAACGGAAGCCGAAGGGGTCGATGAACGTCAGCGCATCGACGTGATCGACCTCCACGGGCGTACCCGCCGGAAGGCGGCCCCGCACCAAGGCGACCTCCTCGGCAGAGGCCGTGATCGCGATGAGGAACACCGTCCCCGGCCGGGGGTTGCCGGGGAACAGCGCCAGGAGCAGGTCGCCGCGGCGGAGCCCCACCATCCGGATCTCGAGGCCGGCGCGCCGGGCATCGTCCCAGCTCGCCGTGTGCGGCAGCTGGGCCCACAGCTCGTCATCGGTGAGGCTGCCGCTGGTCAGCGCCTCGCGAGTCACGACATCGAGGTCGAACACGCGCTGGTAGTAGTCCTCGGCCTCCTGCAGATCGGCGACGTGCAGGGCCACGTGCTTGGTCCGCATGGCAGCTATCTCTCGTTGGTTGCGGTCTCGGTCCACTCGACGACACGCGCTCCGCGCATCCCCCGTGGTCCCGTTCGCTGGTGCCGGGCGAGGCGCTGTTGGACGGTCCGGTCGGTGCACTCGGTGGCGACGCTGATGCGGCGCACGTTCTGGGCGCGGGTCGACACCCGGGTCGTGGTCACCTGGGAGCGCCGTCATCGCGGTCGCCCACCTCTCGGTGCCGCGCCCCGAGTTCCGTCGCCGATGCGACGACGACGAGGAGGCTCAGGGCCGCGAGCAGCACCCAGCCCGCTGGAGCAGCCACGGCGTTCACACGGTCGTGGAAGTCCCGCAGCGTCGGGTACGCACCGACCGCGTCAAGCGCGCTCGCGACGGTCACGATCGAAGCGATCACGACGACCGCCCCGAGCAGCCGCCGGAGCGATCCGGTCGGCACCCGATCGTCGCGCAACGCGGCGAAGCCCACCAGCGCGATCGTGAGGGTGACCGCCACCGTCCAGAGGTGGACCGCGGCGTGGCCATACCACTGCTGGGCGTCGGACAACCGACGCTCTACCGCCGCGATCACCAGGATCCCACCCCACAGGACCGCGATCGCTCCGAGAGCCAGACCGGCCAGCTGGCGCGCCGTCATCCCGCACCTCCCGAACAGCAGCCGCCCAGGCGGCCGCATCGTCCGCCGCTGCGACGACGACCCAGGAGACACCGCGCTCCCGCATGGCCGCCCCGCCGTCATCGGACGGTACACCGTCAGCCAGGAGCGCCAGCGGTTCCACGGCGACGGCGCGGGCAGTCGATCAGTCACTCGTCGAGGGGTTCGAGCGCCCGTGCGTCTGCCCCGTTCGGCGCGACGGTGGGACGACGATGCGGTGTCGCAACCGCAAGGGCCGGGCGATGACCGACGAACTGCAGCTGGTCCACAAGGCCGATCTCGAAGGACGCCGCGCGATGCTCAGCCCAAACACGATGGCCGCGATCGACAGCGCCCTCCGAGACGTACTCGCGCGGCACTGATCCCGCTCTGCGCTGGAGCCAGACCTCGGACGGTGGCGCCGCGGATGCCCAGGCGAGCGGCCCACGAACACCCGGCCACCCGGAGCACGTCCCGGGTGGGACCTTGCGACTCCGGGCGTTGCGCATCGGTCGGCAACAGGAGTTTGAGACTGCACGGATCGTGTCGTCGCGTGTACGCTGGCTGCATGAGTAGCCAACGCTTGAACATCACCATCGACGGCGAACACGCGGCCAAGCTCGCGAGCCTCGCCGCCCGGGTCCACGTCAACGAGGGAACGCTGGCCCGCTCGCTGTTGAGCACCGCTATCGATGACCTCGACCCCGATCCGGGGAACGTCGCGTCGCTGCTCGACGGGATCGACGGCGCTTTCGAACGTGCGCAGCTCGGGGCCGAGCAGGCTGCCGCCGGCGACACCATCGCGCTCGACGAGCTGTAGGTCGTGGCGCAGATCGAACTCGCACGGGCCGCGGTCGAGGACCTCGATCGACTCGTGCTCACGCACTCGCTCCCGGACGACACCCGCCAACGCGTACGCAAGGCACTTAGCCCCCTGCGCCAGTTCCCGCGACTCGGACCGGAGCTCACCGGCCGGTGGGAGGGCTTCCGGTTCATCCTCGGTCCCTGGCGCTGGATGCTGCTCGTCTACACCTTCGACGAAGCGCACGACCGCGTCGTCATCGTCACCATCCAGGACGCACGAACGACAACGTCAACGACCGGCGGGTGACCCAGCCGCATCGCCCTGTCAGCGATCCACGCCGGCCCAGCCGAAGCGTCACGCCGAACAACGCTCGCCCCTGCCCCCGACAGCTCACGAACGGGTAGCGATAACGGGTGCGAACGGTCGTCCGCGTTGTTCTCGGGCTCGCTGCGGAGCCCACATCGGTGCGCTAGTCAGAGGCTGCGGACGTCGATGTTGACGTCGGTGTGTCCGGCGAGAGCGGAAAGGTCGCCGGGGTCGG
>PWZC01000426.1 GCA_003567615.1 Gemmatimonadota bacterium
ACCTCCGGATCCGGAGTGAAGTCCAGGGACTCGTCCCGGTCCTCGTAGTCCACACTGTTCAGGATCATCTTGATGGCGTTCAGGCGCGCTGCCGGCTTCCGGTCGGAACGGATAACCGTCCAGGGCGCTCGGTTCGTGCTGGTCCGACTGAACATCCGGTACTTCTTCTCGCTGAACTCATCCCAGAGGTCCTGGGCCTGAACGTCGATCTCCGAGAGCTTCCAGCGTCGAAGCGGATCCTGGCGCCGGCGTTCGAAACGGCGGGCCTGCTCCGCCTTCGAGACGCTGAAGTAGAGTTTCACCAGGATCGTCCCCTGTCGGACCAGATCCTTCTCGAATCCCACCACTCCCTTCATGAAGTTCCGGTACTCCTCGTCGGTGCAGAATCCGAACACCGGCTCCACCATGGCCCGGTTATACCAGCTCCGGTCGAAGAGCACCGTCTCCCCGCCTCGGGGGAAGTGGGCCACGTACTTCTGGAAGTACCACTGGGTCTTCTGATCCTGGGTGGGTTTCCCCAGGGCCACGACCCGGTAGTGTTTCTTGTTCATGTACCGGGTCACCCGACGGATCGTCCCGCCCTTTCCTGAGGCGTCTCGCCCCTCGAAGAGCACAATCATGCGTCGGGAGTGGATCTCAAGGTGCTTCTGCAGCTTCAGAAGCTCGATCTGGAACGGCTTCAGATCCGGTTCCTTCCGCTTGTCGGCCTTGGATCCACCGCTGTCCTTCTCATGGGAGGTGAGCCGTGATACCGTGTCTGACGTCAGGATTCGTGGCTCCAGCTCTGCCAGCCGACGACGGGCGGTCTCCAGCTCTCGCCTCAGTCGCTCGTTTTCCCGGAGGAGATGGTTCCCGGGCTCGGGCCGATGGGAGGCTGAGGTGGACATAGACGGCTCCTACCGCTGAAAGAATCAATTCCCGGTTTCAAGGTGATGAAACCGTGAACAGAGAGATACATGTTTGTTACCGTACGGGCAAATGGCTTCCCCGGCCCATAGGGTCCTCAGAAGGAGTGCCGCCAGGCAGCCTACCCCATGGTTCAGGATCCCAGGAGATCCTCCACCGCTTCCACCAGGAGGAGGACTCGCCGCCGGTCCGGAGACGCATCGGCTTCGCCTGCGAGGGAGCCGGCGAGGGCCTCGAGGATCCCATTCCGTGTCGCCCCGGAACCGGCCTCGGCCCGCTCCAGTTCAGCCCGTACCTCGGCGATGCGGGGGGCAGCTAGACCGGCGGAGCGCTCGAGCTGGTCCACCAGCGCACGGGCTCGGGGGAATGAGGCGGGCCACATCTTCCGGGGCTGCCCCTGGGGATTGAACTCCTCCATGCGCACGGTATTGGCGGCCTCGATCTCATTGGCGGTGAGGTGGTAACTCGGCACCATCTCGAAGATGTCCAGACCCCGGGCGATCTCCGAACTCACGATGAGGCCATTGTACCAGTAGACCGACCACGGCCCCGCGCTCTCCATCCGCTCCTCGTTCACCGGCCCACGATCGTGGAAGGCGATCTCGAAGGGGTTGGCGGGATCGGTGAAGTCGAAGACCGAGATGCCTCCCTGGTACCAGGCCTGCACCTTGATGTCCCGACCCGGGACGGGAATGAGGGACCCGTTGTGGGCCACACAGTTCTCCACGTCGGACTGGGGAGCCGGGAGCTTGTAGTAGCTCTGGAAGACCATCCGTCCGTCCTCGATGCGGTAGATGGCGTTGGCGCCCCACTCGGGCGGGTCCGAGGCCCGGCACTTTGCGCCGCCGCCCCCGCCCCACTCATCGGTGAAGAGGACGGTGGTCCCGTCGTTGTTGAAGGTGGCCGAGTGCCAGTAGGCGAAGTTGGAGTCGGCCACGGCGTCCATGCGGCGGGGGTTTACCGGGTCCCGGATGTCCAGGAGCAGCCCGTAGCCCTCGCAGGCACCACCGGCGAGGCCCATCTCGGGATAGACGGTGATGTCGTGGCACTGGGTGGGTCCGAGGCGGGTGCCGTCCGGGGCTTGGACCCCTCCGGTGAAGATGTCCGTGATCATGGTCTGAAGCTGCTCCCGGACCGCCGCGCTGTCCGCCGCTGTGGGGGCACCGGTGCCCCCGCGCTCCGCCACCGCCGCCGCCAGCCACTGGGCCGCAGCCTCCGGCGGTAGCTCGAATACGTCACCGGCCGCCTCCACGGCGATGATTCCCTCTTCCTGAGCCCGCTCCAGGCGTTCCCGGTCCCCGGGAGCCAGTCCGTGCATGGGAGCGGCCACCAGGTCGTCGAAGATGCGCGGTGAACTCACGATGGCGGCCCGGGTCGGATCGGACAGCGGCACCTGGATGACTTCGATGCGGAAGAGCGCCGATTCCGGATCCTCGAAGGGAGGAGCGGCGATGCATCCGGGGAGTTCTTCATACGGGCGCACCGGTGCTGATCCCGACACGTAGATGTACACGTTCTCACGGTCGCCGGGATGCTTCAGGACCGTGTGGGTGTGGGAGCCCCGGCAGGTCTGCACGTTGTGGACGTAAACCGGGTTCCGGATGTCCGAGATGTCGAAGATCCGGATCCCCCTAAGGCGGTCCTCGCTCACCGCGTCCGGAACTCCCTCCACGCCGCAGTCCAGGCGCCCACCAAGGCCCTCACCGGACACGAAGAGAAGGTCTCCGTAGACCGAAACATCGCTCTGGGAGGCGGGGCAGAGGTAATCCACCACGAGATCGGGTGCCGCCGGATTGGTCAGATCCCAGACGATGAAGCCGTTGTAGTTCCCCTGGATGGCGTACGGACCCGTGAAGGCCAGATCCGAGTTCGTCACCCCGATGAAATCGGCTGGCGGTGGTGTGGTGGAGAGCATCCGCATGTTCCAGATGGCCTCTTCGGCGTCCAGAAGCCCACCGGCGAGCCCCGTCCGCGGGTCCGGTGACGGAGGCGCCGCCCGATCTCCGGGGACGACGGTCACCGTGGAGGCGTGGGCGGGAGCCTCGGCAGCGGGGGAAGCGGCCGGTACCGCCGGAGCCGGCGAGGGACCGCCGGAGGGTGCGCAGGCCACGGCCAGCGTCAGCGTCGCCAGAGCCGCCACCGGGACGATGAGGGCGGGAGTACGGCCGCGGGGGCGGCCCGGTAGGGTCTTCATGGAGTGCTCGCGTGCTGGTGGTGGAGGGGGTGGTGCGAACGGGTCGATATCGACGCCGGGTCGGAGGACGGGAGGGGGCCAGGAGGACCGCCCAGCGAGGCCAGCAGGAGACGCATGCGGGCCACTTCGATGACCTGATCGGCGTGGACATCAGAGGCGAAGCGGAAGATCTCCTCATCCTGACCGGCCCCGTCGCTGGCAAAGAGCTCCCGAACCATGGTGACGGCGCCCTCGTGGTGCTCGATCATGAGGGTGAGGAAGAGTCGGTCGAACTCGCTGCCGTGGGACTGGGCCAGGCGCGCCATGCGGACCCCGTCGATCATCCCGGGCATGTCGTGGGCCGGCGTGTCGTGGGTAGGCCCGTGATGAGTATGCCCGTCCGGCGAGGGAGCCGGGTGATGGTGGGCGTGCGCTCCGTGACCGTCCGATATGCGACCCGTTTCCAGATCCACCGTCGGGGCGGGATGCTCCCGATCCTGGAGCCACTGGCGCATGAGGAGGATCTCATCCTGCTGACTGATGAGGATCCTCCCCGCCAGTGCCTGCACCGAGGCGGAGGCCGCGTTGGTGGGCGCCAGTACGGCCATTTCCAGGGCCTGGGCATGGTGGTGGATCATGTCCGTCATGAAACGGACATCGGCTTCGGTGAAGCGGGTCCGGGCTCCGGCCAGCCTTTCCCGATACAGCGCCTCGATCTCGGCTGCGGCCAGGGTCCCGGG
>PWZC01000086.1 GCA_003567615.1 Gemmatimonadota bacterium
CTCCAGATCGTCCGGAACCAGTGCCGGGACCTCCTTCGGAGTCGGAAGTCGCGCTTCCGGGTGGAGGTGCTGGATGAGGACTCCTTCCGGAATCGGGCCGATGAAGGGCCCGGGAGTACCCAGCGGGAACGGGAGCGGAGCGAGGCGCGCCGCACCCTCTGGCAGGGGCTCGAGCGGGTCCCGGAGGAGCACCGGGAGGTTCTGGTGCTGAAGGAGCTCCAGGGCCTCCGCTACCAGGAGATCGCCGCCATCCTGGACATCCCCCAGGGGACGGTGGCGAGTCGGCTGTACCACGCCCGGCGGGCCCTGAAGGACGCGCTGGACGCCGTGGGCGCGGAATACCCATGAACGAGGAAGGACCATGAACGTGTCACCCGGGGCTCCAGCGGGTTTGCCGGAGCCCGAGGAACCGGCGGAGGTCTCCCCGGAGACCCTCATGCTCTACATGGACGGGGAGCTCTCGCCGGGCGAGGCGGCGAAGGTGGAGACGGCGCTGGCCCGGTCCACGGAGGTTCAGCGGGAGTTGGCCGTCTTCCGCATGTTCCATCGCGACCTGACCGGGCTGAGGCTCCACGACCCCCCGCCCGGACACACCACCTGGGACCGGATCCACGGAAAGCTCAGCCGGCCCATGGGATGGATCCTCATGGGGGTGGGCGCCGCGGCGTGGACGATTCACCTTCTCTGGGTGTATCTGTCCTCGACGGCACCCTCCTGGGAGAAGATGGCCACCAGTGCCGTGGTCATCGGGGTGCTGGTCCTCTTCGCCTCGGTGATCCATGAGCGCTACCTGGAATGGCAGACAGACCCCTATCGAGATATCGAACGATGATGATCACGACGGTGGATCGGGTGGAAGGGCACCAGGTGGTGCGCACCCTGGGGCTGGTCCGGGGCAACACCATCCGCACCAAGCATCTGGGGAAGGACATCACGGCCTGGCTCCGCTTCCTGGTGGGAGGCGAGGTCCGGGAGTACACCAAGATGATGGCCCAGGCGCGGGAGCAGTCCCTGGACCGGATGATCGAGGAGGCCCGGGCGCTGGGGGCGAACGGGGTGCTGGGCACTCGATTCCAGACGTCCAAGATCATGTCCGGGGCATCGGAAATCCTCTGCTACGGCACCGCTGTGGTCCTGGAGCCGGAGGAGGGCAGGGGCGCGTAGTCCGCCGCTTCGACTGGTTCGCCGGGCGAATCCGCCGGGGAGCGCAGGCAGCTCTGGCCCTGGCCATGGCCGTGCCCGCCGCAGGGGCCGCGCAGGCCACGCCGCCCGCCGTCGATCCCCTGGCCCAGCGCATCGACGCCATCCTCTCGACCCCTCCCATGGACGGGGTGCACTGGGGCGTCCTCCTGGTGGACGCCGAGACCGGCCGCACCCTCTACGAGCGGAACGCCCACCTCCGCTTCGTCCCCGCCTCCAACATGAAGATCCCGGTCACCGCCGCGGCGTTGGACCGGCTGGGCCCCGAATTCCGCTACCGGACCGCCTTCCTTGCCGATCCGGCAGCGTGGGACCCGGCGGACCCCACCCGCCTCCGGGGCGACCTGGTCCTGGCGGCATCCGGCGATCCGTCCCTCGGTGATCCCTTCCACCCGTCGGGCGAGGCGGCCTTCCAGGCCCTGGCCGATTCCCTTCTGGCCACCGGACTTCGGGAGGTGGAAGGGCGCCTGGTCGTGGATGGGGCCGCCTGGGACTCCACCACCGTCCCCACAGGATGGCTGGTGGGGAACCTGAACGCCCGCTACGCCGCCACCGGAGGCGCCTTCGGCATGGATGCCGGGGAGTTGGAGATCCGGGTCCGGGGCGGCGCGGCGGCGGGGGAGCCGGCCACCCTGAGCTGGACTCCGCTGGGCACGCCGGACTTCGTGGAGAACCGCATCCGGACCGGTGCGGCAGGGGAGGAAGCGGATCTCCGCACCGCCTACCTCCCCGAGTCCCGTCGCTGGGTCGTCGAGGGCACCCTTCCCCCCGGAACCACCGTCACCCTCCTCCGGGCACAGCGCGATCCGGTGCGTCAGGCCTCCCACGCCCTCCACCGGGTCCTGGAGTCACGGGGAATCCGGGTCCGGGGTGGGGTCGGCAAGGTGTGGGAGCCGGGGGTGGCGCTGGTGGCAGGGTGCGCGGCCGGATCGGTAGCCCGTTGCCCCACGGCGGTGGAGGTGGCCGGGATGGATTCGCCACCGCTCACCGAGATCGTCCGCGCCATCCTGGAGCCCTCCCAGAACTGGATGACGGAGCAGCTCGTTCGGACGCTGGGCCGGGAAGTTGGCGAAGGGGGAAGCTGGGGCGAGGGCTTCGATGTGATCCGGAGCCACATGGTTGAAGCGGTGGGGGTGGACTCGCTGGACGTCCATTTCCGGGACGGTTCGGGGCTGGCGGGGTACAACCTCCTGACTCCTCGTTCCGTAGTCCAGGTGCTGGACCATGCACGCACCCGTCCCTGGGCCCTGGCCTTCTACGATGCCATGGCCGAGCCGGGGAAGCCGGGAACCACCCTGGCCGGTCGGCTTGCCGGACTCGAGGGGCGGGTCCATGCCAAGACCGGAACCATCAGCCATGTGAGTGCCCTGTCGGGCTACCTGGTCTCGGACGACGGACGCCCGCTCCTCTTCGCAGTTCTCTCCAACGCTGCGAATCTTCCGGCCGCCCAGGTGCGATCCACCATCGACCAGGTCGTACGGGCCATGGCGGGGGTGCGAACCCTTGACGGTTCCCCAGCGCCGAGCCTACAATAGCTATCCGAAAACAAGAATCATTCTTGATAACCAAACAGTCCATCACCACCTGCCCCCGAAGGCGAGACGACGGATGAGCGATTCCCCCATTCTCAGCATCCGAAACCTCAAGGCGAAGGTCGCCGACGAGGACATCCATATCCTGCGCGGTCTGAACCTCGAGCTGAACCGGGGTGAGATCCACGCCATCATGGGTCCCAACGGCTCCGGAAAGAGCACCCTGGCCAAGGTTCTGGCCGGGCATCCCGGCTACGAGGCCACCGGAGGCGAGGTCATCTACAAGGGTGAGGACCTCCTGGATCAGGAGCCCGACGAGCGCTCCCAGAACGGGGTGTTCCTCGCCTTCCAGTATCCGGTGGAGATTCCCGGCGTCTCCATCGCCAACTTCCTCCGGACCGCGCTGCAGGCCCGGCTGGGCGAAGACGAGGAGCTCGACCTGTTCGACTATCAGGATCAGCTCCTGGAGAGCATGGAACTCCTGGAGATGGATCCCTCCTTCGCCGAGCGTTCGGTGAACGACGGGTTCTCCGGTGGTGAGAAGAAGCGGAACGAGATTCTCCAGATGGCCATGCTGAAGCCGTCCCTGGCCCTCATGGACGAGACCGATTCGGGGCTGGACATCGACGCCCTGCAGATCGTGGCCAAGGGCGTGAACACCCTGGCCAAGCAGAATCCGGATATGACCTTCCTCATCATCACCCACTACCGGCGGCTGCTCCAGTACATCAAGCCCGATTTCGTCCACGTCATGGTGGGTGGGCGTATCGTGGAGTCGGGCGGTCCCGAAATGGCGGACCAGCTCGAGGCCCAGGGATACGAGACCTTCAAGGGCGCCGCGGTCTGACCCGGGCCCTCGACGCAGGAGCGGTAGTACCAGCAAGACCGGTAGTGACAGCAGGACGGGAACATCAGCAGGACCGGCCGGCCCGTTCGGGGCCAGGCCGTGCAGGCGAATCGACCATCTTCAGCGGGCGGGCGGGAGCCAACCCCGCCACACGGAGGTTTTCCCATGCCACAGAATGAAACGATCCAGGACCTGGGTCTCGACGAGTACAAGTATCACTTCATCACGGA
>PWZC01000163.1 GCA_003567615.1 Gemmatimonadota bacterium
AGCCAGCGGGTCTCGGACCCCACCACCTGCCAGGGGATCTCATCCGAATCCACCAGGTGCCGGTAGGTGATCTGGATGCGGTCGCCGGCCTGGCCGCCCCACCCGCCCTCCCGAAGCTCTCGAATCCGGGGAAGAAGGGCGTCTTCGATCCAACTGAACCCCTGCTTGTAGGCGTTCAGCACCTGCACCTCCACGGCATCGGCATCGGCCCCCGCCCCCTCTAGCGCCTCCCGGAGCTCCCGGCCCAACGCCTCCCGGATCTCGGGGGGCTCACTCACCCGGGCCTCGAGCCGAACCCGGCGACCCGGCGCCACCTGGGGGAGAAGCTCGGCCTGCACCCACCGACGGAGCTCGTCCACCTCCCACTCCAGCTCCATCTCCCGGGCGAAGATCTCCTCACCGGCGCCGAAGCCGGTGGGATGGAGGGTCACCGAAACCGCGGCCTCGGGGAAGCGCTCCCGGATCCGGGCCTCCAGGAAGGGGCCCAGCCCATCCGGCACCGAATCCACCGCCAGCTCTACGGCGATCTCGCCCACCGGTGCGGTCTCCGGGTTGGCCTCCGGCGGCCACGGCGCGTCGGATGGGGACGGCCCGGGCCGCTCCCCCGCCTCCAGGCGGTCCAGCCACTGCTCCAGCTTCGCCAGCGCCAGCGCCGTCTGCCCCCGGGCGTTCCGGGCCTGGAAGAAGCGCCGCAGGTCCGTCTCCAGCTCATCCAGCATGAACCCACCCTTGGGCGACACCCCGGGCTCCGGGGCGTGGAGGTTGGGGAGACGCCGGGCCAGGAGGGAGGCCGCTGCGGCCACCCCGGCCCTGTCCTCGCCCGAGACCACCAGCGCCGGGCGCCCCTTCGCCTGGTCCTCACCCTCACCCTCGCTCTCGCCCAGGGTGACCAACTCCAGAAATCCCATCCCTGCCCCACCCCCGGCCAACCTCAGGGCGCCGGCGTCCCTGAGTTCAGC
Source organism: Gemmatimonadota bacterium (assembly GCA_003567615.1). Classification (GTDB taxonomy): domain Bacteria; phylum Gemmatimonadota; class Gemmatimonadetes; order Longimicrobiales; family Gaopeijiaceae; genus PWLA01. The sequence goes on from PWZC01000163.1 coordinate 960, forward strand.
CGTCACCGGGTGACGCGCCCCCACGAGCACTGGGAAGCCGTGGTCCGGGTTCGGCAGGTCCCGCTCCGCCCCCCGCACCAGGGGGAGGCGGATCCCGGTGGTCTCGAGGGCGATTCGCTGCGCCATCTCCACCACCCCCTCCGGCGCCTCGGTCCCATCCACCGAGAGGAAGAGGTTCGCCAGATCCGGGAGGAGGTCGCCCCGGGTGTCGTGGAAGAAGCCCCCCACCTGGTAGAGCCCGGCCAGGGAGGCGGGGTCGGGGGTACGGGAGGGGGGAGAAGCGGCCGAAGGGGTGGGCCAGGGCTCGGGGGGCCGGATCCGGCGCTCGGCGCGGCCGCCTTCGTCGTCCAGCACCACCACGTCCAGTCGGTGGAGCCCGGCGGGGAGGATGTCCGAGGCATCGGCTTCGGCCAGACGCCCCATCAGCGCCTCCCGCGCCTCGCCGGTGCGGGCCTCCACCTCCACCGTCAGGCGCCGGATCCCCTGGCCGGCTTCCCGGACCACGGAGCGGATGAAGCGGATGGCGAGATCGCTGGGGGCTGCGCCCTCCACCACCAAAAACTCCGCCAGGGCGTCGCGCACTTCCTCCAGACCGGCGCCGGAGGGGTCCTGGATTCCCGGGTGGATGGCCGAGAAGTGCGCCGCGGCGGCGGCGAGCCCCACCCCATCGGCACCGGCGAGCCAGACGCCACCCGAGGGGAGACCCGCCGAGGGAGGCAGGTGGCGAATGAGCCCCTCACCGGGGGAGAGGGCGGCGAGCTCCTCTTCCACATCCATGCCGGCGGCGGCCAGGACCGCTGGGATCCGTCCCACCACCACCACGGGACGCGAATTTCCAGGATCCGGGCCTCCTCCCACCTCCAGGAGCCCCAGGTCGGTGCCGTAGCTCTCGAAGGCGAGGCGGGCGCCCACATTGGCGGCGGCGGCCACCTCCGACGCCGAGGGCGACGGGGGGACCAGGATCCGAGCGTGGACGAAATCCACGTGGCCGTCGCCATTCCGGTCCTGCAGGATGGGGCCGGCGTGGCGGAGGAGGGTGGCGAGGTCATCCACGGATTCGGTTACGGCCCGGGCCCCTCCGACCATGGGAAGCGAAGGGCGCTCGGCGGATCCGGCCGACAGGGGCACCACCATCAGGAAGAGCCCCGCCAGGAGTGCCCACCGGCGGCCCCACCGGAGTCCGTCCCGGATCTCGGGCAGGACTCCGGGGCCGGGGCTCGCTCCCGCGCCCACCCCGCCCCCGGGCGCCGACTCAGTACCGGGGGAGGGGCGCATCGGGCGCCATCCCCCGTTCCACCTTCTGCCTGCGCACCATCTCGGCCACATCCTCCAGGAGTTGCCGGGCATCGTAGACGATGCCGTCCTTGATGGTGTAGCGGATCCCACCCACCCGACCGGGGAGGCCGGTATCGTCGTCCAGCTTCACCGCCCCGGTCCCGTAGAGGACCTTCAGGTTTGCCAGGGGATTCTCGTCCAGGAGGATGAGGTCGGCCAGCTTGCCCACCTCGATGGTCCCCACTGGCGGCTCCTCGCCCTTGGGCTCCCAGAGCTCCTGGGCGCCGTAGAGGGTGGCGGACTGGATCACCTCCAGGGGGTGGAGCCCCACCTCCCTGAGGAGCTCCAGCTCTTCGATGAAGGCGAAGCCGTAGTTCTTGTAGATGAAGCCGGCGTCGGACCCCGCGGTGAGGCGCCCGCCTGCGCGGTGGAAGTCCCGGAGGAAGTCCATCCAGCGGCGGTAGAATGCCCGCCACTCGGCTTCCTCCTCGGTGCCCCAGTAGAACCAGTACGAACCGTGGGCCCGCCGGTCCGGGGCGAAGAAATCCCAGAGCGACGGGAGGGTGTAGGTGTCGTGCCACTCGGCCTGCCGGGCCGCCATGAAGTTCCGGTTGGCCTCGTAGATGGTCATGGTGGGATTGATGAAGAAGTCCAGCTCCACGAACTCCTGCACCAGGGCGTTCCACTGGTCGCTGCCGGGCTCGTGGACCTGACTCCAGATCCGGGCCACCTCGGCGAAGCGGTGCTGCTCATTCTGGTAGTTGTAGTCCAGGCGGATGGGCTGGATCTGGTGGTCCTTCAGGAGCGACTCCATGAGCCCGTAGAAGTGGGTGAGGCTGGTGAGCCCCGCCCGCGCCGCGTCCCGGGCATTCATGTGGGCCACCCGGGGCTGGGCCAGGTGCGCCGTGCTCCCCATCCCCACCTGATTCGCCTCATCCACGATGGCGGTGAAGAGGGGGGGCTCCATGGCGCCGGTGTGGAATTTGACCCCGTCCACCCCCTGCTCGTGGGCCCAGCGCACCCACTCCCTTCCCTTCTCCGGCGAGTCGATGCGGCCCCGGTCCCATCCGGACCCGGGGCGCTGGTAGTTGATGATCCGGGGCGCCACGATCTCGTTGGCGGCGCTCCGGGCCTGCTCCTGCAAGGTCAGGTCGAAGCCGGTGAGGGCCACCCCCCGCACCGTGGTGATGCCGTGGGCCAGCCAGAGCTTGTAGGCGTAGGAGAGTTCGGGATTCTTGGGCGCGCCGCCGGCGTGGACGTGGGTGTCGATGAAGCCCGGCAGCACGTACATCCCGTGGGCGTCGATCTCCTGGGTGGCTCCGCCGGGCCGGCCGTCCTCGTTGATCTCCACCCCCGGGTAGCCCACCGTGCGGATCTCCACGATCCGGTTCCCCTCGATGACGATGTCGGTGGGGCCCGCCGGGGGCCCGCCCGTCCCGTCGATGAGAACGGCGCCCCGGATGATGAGGCGCTCGAAGGGACCCTCGCCCTCGTCAGCGCCCCGATCCGGAGCTGGAACGGTCTGGGCCCCGGCCAGCGCCGGAAGAAGAGCCAGGAGGAGGAGG
>PWZC01000228.1 GCA_003567615.1 Gemmatimonadota bacterium
CGGTCCGAGACGCGCCCGGCCTGGGGGCCGATCAGGACGTTCGCCACTCCTCCCGCCAGGAAGAGGAGCCCGATCTGGTTCGTGGTGATCCCCACCTCCCTCTCCAGCCAGGTCGGAAGATAGACCACGTAGAGCGAGATGCCGGCGAACATGAGAAAGAAGGAGAGAGCGGCCCAGGGGACCCCGGGCTCCCGCAGCAGGGTCCGATAACCGTGTAGAAGCGAAATGGGTCGAAGCGGTTCTTGGCTGCGGGCCACCGCAGGCTGTGGGAGACGGACGAAGATGAGGACAAAGGCTCCGGCCATGCAGACCCCGAAGAGGAGGAAGGGCAGGCGAAAGCCCGCCGACCCGGCCAGGATCACGCCCAGGGGAATCCCCAGGATCTGACCGAAGGCCGCTCCACTCATGACCCATCCCGTGGCCCACCCGCGGCGATCCGGAGGGAAGTGGTCGCCGATGTAGGCCACGGCGGCTCCGGAGAGGATCCCCCCTGCCACCCCTGTCAGGATTCGGATCCCCATGAAGGAGGCGTAACCGGCGACGAGAAGGTGCCCCACCAGTCCCAGAGCCATGAGACCGGTTCCGGCAAGAAGGATTCTCCGGCGTCCGATCCGATCCGAGACGGGGCCCGCCAGGACCGCAAAGATGCCCACCATGATGGAGTAGACCGATACCAGGGTGCCCAGGAGCCCCTCACGGATGCCCAACTCCTCCCCCACTGTGGGAAGGAGCGGAGAGATGATCATGGTCTGGCTGCTGGACGCGAAGACCAGGAGCCAGAGACTCAGGACCACCAGGCGGTCGCCGGCTCCGGCTTGGGACATGGACTGTCCTGAATGGGGGACGGGATAAAGCCCAGGCTTCCGGGGGCGGGATTGCGGATCGGGCTCGACAGGCGCAACGTTGCGGAGCAACGGTGCCCACCGGAATCCGGTACTTCCGGCAGCGTACTTGCATGGCCATGTCAGATGTGGACCTGCGGTGTATACCTTGAAGGATGGCTTCGTTCCCCTGGAGCGGCGTCGATCCTCTTCCGTACCTCGATCTTCAGCCAGGAGCTGGACCATGCCCACCGGTTTCCCAACTCTTCGTACCTTCACCCTCCTCCGCATGGTTCTGGTGGCTCTGTTCCTGGCCGGGCCGGGGATCCTGAAGGCATCGCCCGCGTCGGCCCAGGATGTGCCGGACCAGCGGCCCGGGGTTGCGGTCCTTCCCTTCGAGAACGGGGGGTCCTTCGGACCGGCTCAGGAAGACTTCCAGGCCCTGCAGGTGGGGCTTCAGCAGATGCTCCTCACCGAGATCTCCCAGAACTCATCGCTCCGCGTGGTGGAGCGGGCCATGCTCCGCTCCCTCCTGGAGGAGCAGGATCTGGGGGCATCCGGGCGCGTTGAGGCCGGCACTGCGGCTCAGATCGGTCAGCTCGTGGGCGCACGGTACGTCGTCACGGGGGTGTTCATGGATGTGTGGGGGGACTTCCGTATGGACGCCCGGGTGGTGGATGTGGAGACGAGCGAGATCATCTACAGCGATCAGGTTCGCAATGACCGGGAGCGGCTCTACGACATGCTCGTGGAGCTTGCTGGGAAGGTGACCGCCGGCGCGGACCTACCCCCGCTGGATCGGGAGATTCGTGAGTCCCGTGAGTCACGGGAGATCCCGTCGGAGGCGATCCTGCTCTTCTCCCGTGCCCAGACATACGAGGACTTCGGGGATCGGGATCGGGCCGTGGAGGCCTACCAACGCATTGTGGACGAATTCCCGCAAATGACCGAGGCGCAGGAGGCTCTGCAGCAGATCCGGGGGAATTGAGGAAGGACTGTCTCGAGACTGCCCGCGGTCAGCGTCGGGCGCTGGACGCCGACTGCAGAAGGGCTGCGGCCACCGGGGCGGGAACCGCCAGTACGATGCGGCTGTCCCCGTCCCGGATGCCCCCGAAGAGGATTGCCACGACCTGACCGTCGGCATCGAAGATGGGACTGCCGCTGGCTCCCGGTTCTCCGTAGCCCTGGAACCGCATCTCCCGTCCCGCCCTTTCCAGTAGGATGCCGGCGCTGAGGAGCGGGCGCGCCGGGGGAGCCTGACCCTCCCTGCCCCGATCCATCTCCCCTCCGAGAGGGAATCCCAGGGTGGCCAGCGGTGTTCCCGCTGGAAGGGTATCGGGGCGCAGATTCAGACCCGACACCACGGGCACGGGACCAACCACGTTTTCCACGTCCACCACAGCCAGGTCCCAATCCGGAGATGCCGCCACCAGGCGACCGGGGAAGATCTGGGACGAATCGCTGAACTGGATGGCGATTCGGAGGGCCGGAGTGGACCGATCGTCTCCCAGCACGATGTGTCGGCTCGTGATGAGTCGCCCCGACGGTTCCATGGCGAACGCCGTTCCCGTCACCACGCGTCCGTCGGCATGCTCGGCGAAGACGAGAGCCACGGCAGGCCGATTCGCGCCCTCGATGGCCTCGAAATCCAGAGCCGCCGCGAGCTGTTGCCGTTCCAGCGCCGTGGTGGCGTCTCGCAGCCGACGCTCCAGTTCATCCAGTTGGGCATCGGGTTGCCGGGGGGCCGGCTCGGGTGCGCCCGCCGGGGGTGTCGGCGGAGGCGCATTCTCTCGGGAAGAGGCACGGACGGCGGCCAATTCCGCCCGGATCTGCTCCAACTCGTCCCGACTTCGGGCCAGGGCATCCTCCAGCTCCTCCAGTTCCCCGTTTACATCCCCGACGGCAGTGGTTTCTGCCTCCAGGATGGAGTCGGCGAGGACGGTGAGTTCGGCCCGTTCCCGCTCCCAGGCCGCCCGCTCCCGGGAGGTGGCCAGGGCCCAGATGCCCCCGATGGTGAGCACCATTAATCCCGCCGCCACCAGTGCAATCAGGAGAGGGCGGGATGACGTGCGGTGAGGGACGCCGGCAGGGGGTTCGGCCGGGCTGAATGAGGGGGGGGAGCCTTCCGCTACCGCCGACGTGCCCGAGATATCCACGAACGCTCGTGGCTGGAGCACGCGCAACTCCAGGACCGGTCCGCGGGGCCCAAGGCGGACCTCGTCCCCCGGCCTCAGGGGGACGGGGGTACCACCCACAACCCGGCCGTTCAGAAAGGTGCCGTTTCGGCTTCCCAGGTCGCGGATGCTCCATCCGTTGGTTTCCGCACGGATCTCGGCGTGGAGCGCCGAGACCTCCAGGTCCCGCTCCGGATGCAGGGAGACTTCCAGGTCCTGGCGTCGGCCCACCCGGAAGACGGAACCCTGGAGGGGAATGCGATGGCCGGCTCGGCCACCGGCTCGGATCAGGAGTTGAGGAAACACGGCGGCCCGACCTCCGGATCAGGGGTCCTGGGGGTCGAAGGGTCGCATACGCACCTCTTCCGGGGGACCCATTGCACCCCCGGAAGACACATCGGCGATGACCACGGTGATGTTGTCCGGTCCTCCCGCCTCATTCGCAGCGTGGATGAGGCGTCGGCAGGCCTCGGCCGGCGTCGGACTCCCGGCCGCGATGGATTCCAGCTCGCCGTGGGCGACCGGCCCCGAGAGCCCATCGGAGCAAAGGAGCAGGCGATCTCCATCCCGGAGACCGTGGAAGGTGAGCGGGACGCGCACATTGGGTTCCGTGCCCAGGGCCTGGAGCAGGACGCTGCGATGGGCGCTTCGTTCCGCCTCCTCCAGGGTCATGGCCCCCTGATCCACCAACTCCTGAACCATGGACTGATCCCGGGTGATCTGGGTCGCCTTCCCGCTCCGGATCAGGTAGGCTCGGGAATCTCCCACCTGGGCGACGTAGACGAATCCATCCAGGATGCCGGC
>PWZC01000008.1 GCA_003567615.1 Gemmatimonadota bacterium
AGGATGCGGTCCAGGACCTCATCCAGATACCGGGCCAGGATGTGCTCCTTGGTGGGGAAGTAATTGAAGAAGGTTCCCTTGGCCACATCCGCCTCACGGGTGATTCCCGCCACCGACGCAGCCTCGTATCCCTGATCCCGGATCCGGCGAAGGGAGACCCGGTAGAGCCGATCCCGAACGGCGTCGGGATCACGACGGACTCGTCGGGAGACGTGGGGGGCGCCGCGGGTGGAGCCGACCATGGCCGTTCCTCCGGAAGAGGGAATGAAGTCGGGAAGACGGCTCAAGAGACGATGGACAATGACCTCGGTCAAGACCCGGGCATCGATCCTTTGCGGGGATCCGGTGCTATCAAATGGCGTGGAGAGGCTCCCCTCTCCGTTTTCCATGCAGGAGTTGTTGAACCCGAACCAAGGAGATATCGATGGACGGCAAGAAGATTCTCATGCTGGTGGGAGACTTTGTGGAGGACTACGAGGTCATGGTCCCGTTCCAGGCGCTCCAGATGGTGGGTCACCATGTCCACGCCGTATGCCCGGAGAAGAAGGCAGGGCAGAAGGTTGCCACCGCGATCCACGACTTCGAAGGCGATCAGACCTACTCGGAGAAGCCGGGTCACGGCTTTGCCCTCAACGCCACCTTCTCCCAGGTGCAGGCGGAAGAGTACGACGCGCTCGTCGTTCCCGGCGGACGGGCCCCGGAGTACATCCGCCTCAATGACCGTGTGCTGGAGATGGTCCAGCACTTCCACGAGGCCAACAAGCCCATCGCCGCCGTATGTCACGGGGTTCAGCTTCTGGCCGCTGCAGGAGTCCTTGAGGGACGGACGCTCACGGGGTATCCGGCATGTGGACCCGAGGTGAAGCTGGCGGGGGGCACCTTCCAGGAGGTGGAACCCACCGAGGTGGTGACGGACGGTAACCTGGTCACCTCTCCGGCCTGGCCGGGCCATCCCAAGTGGCTCGCAGCCTTCCTGGAAGTCCTGGGCACCCGGATCGAGCACCGGAGCCCGGCGGCGGTCTGACCTGGGCATGCCCACGGCCCCACCGGGCGGATCCGGTGGGGCCGACCGGGTCCACCGGGGGATGGAATGTCAGCTGTTGCGGCCTGTGACCCCCCGGCTGAGCCCCGTACCCACCCCGAGACCCAGCGCCACGGCGGTACCGGCCCCCACGATGGGGGCAATGGCAACCACGGGCGCGGCGAGAACAGCCGTGCCCATCCCGGCGATGAGCCCGGCGGCCAGGGGTCGTTCGGCGACCCTCGTGTAGCGGAGACGGCGCGACGACCATTCGCGGGTACGCGCGTGTCCGAACCAGGCGGCAGTGACGGCAATGAACAGGGCGAGGATGGCGGTCATGAAATCTCTCCGGCAGGGCGGAAGGGGATCGGGCGTTCCCGACACGGGGGCTTCTCACACCCCTACGAAGCGGAGGCCCCCGGGTTTCAGCTCCACCCCGTTCCCCCTTCTTCAAGCCATCCGGCCCCGCCCGGCTCACAGGGCGGCGTCTCGTCATCCCGGCACCGCTTGATGGCCGGCTCGGTTCTCCGCTGGACCGGCCTCATCCTGATCCTTGGGGTTCTCGTGTACCTGCTCATCTCTCCCCAGGTCGCCGAGCGACTGGTCTTCCTTCCCGATGCCTCCGATCCCGGAGCGCCCCCCGAAGTTGCCGGTGTTTCCGGCGAAGAGGTGTGGCTCGAAGCATCGGATGGGATACGGGTGCGCGGTTGGTGGTGGGAGGTCAGCCCCGAGGCCCCCGCCGTCGTCTTCTTCCACGGGAATGCCGGACATCTGGGGCACCGGGTCTTTACGGCTCGGGAGCTGGTGGAGCGGGGACTGTCCGTCCTCGTGCTGGGCTACCGCGGGTACGGAGGAGCGGAAGGTGTTCCCACCGAAGCGGGGGTCCTCCGGGACGGTGAGGCGGCGTTCCAATGGGTGGCCGATCGATCGGGCGGAGCAGCCAGGGTCGTTCTCCATGGACGTTCCCTGGGGGGCTTCGTGGCGCTGGGGGTGGCGAAACAGTCCCAGTCCGGCCCGGCCGGCGTGGTGGTGGAGTCCTCCTTCACATCGCTGGAAGAGATGGCTCGGGTGGTCTACCCCTTTCTCCCCCGCTTCCTCGTTCGCCGCCTGCGTGGGCACTTCGACAATGAAGCCGCCGCCCGGTCGCTGGCGGCGCCCATGCTCGTGATTCATGGTACGGCGGATGACCTGATTCCCATGGAGATGGGTGCCCGGTTGGCGGAGGCGGCCGGCGGTGGTGCGGAGTGGCTGGCCCTGGAAGGAGCCGGTCACAACGATCTCCCGCTGGTGGGTGGAAGGGAGTACTGGGACCGGGTGGCCGCCTTCGTCCGGGAGGTGACGGAGCGCTGACCGGGTTGCTCGGCAGGTGGGGGTGGGTACATCGTTTGGGGCCCGGCCGAGCGACCGGCGGCCTGGGAACCCGTTCATCCACGCCTGCGTCTGCACCCCGACCCTCTCCAGGAGAACCCGGATGCTTCCAGCCTCTCTCCGAGTGTGCACGTCCCCTGCCTTCGCCCGCCGCCGGCCGCCGGGAGTGATTCCCACCTGCGAAAACCTTCGCGCCGGAGTGGCTGCGGTCCTGGCCCTCCTGCTCCTGACCCTGTCGGCGGGGCCAGCCGAGGCCGGCCAGCAGATCCCCATCCCCGCCGATACCACCGTGGTCACCGAACACACGGTGACGGTCCGAGGGGAGACCATCCCCTACACGGCCACAGCCGGTACCATGCCGGTCTACGACGCCGACAATCAGGCCATCGCCTCGGTCTTCTACGTCTACTACCAGCGGTCCGATGTGGAGGACCGGACGCGCCGCCCCCTGACCTTCTCCTTCAACGGGGGGCCGGGTTCGGCCTCGGTGTGGATGCACATCGGGTACACCGGGCCCCGATTCCTGAACATCGACGACGAGGGATTCCCCGTTCAGCCCTACGGCTTCTCCGAGAACCCCCACTCCATCCTGGACGTGACGGACATCGTCTTCGTGGACCCGGTGAACACCGGCTACTCCAGGGCCCTGGAAGGGGGGGATCCGAGCCAGTTCTTCGGTGTGCAGAACGACATCAACTACCTGGCCGAGTGGATCCGCCTCTTCGTCACGCGGCAGGAGCGCTGGGCCTCTCCCAAGTACCTCATCGGGGAGAGCTACGGGACCACGCGGGTGGCGGGTCTGGCCGGACGCCTGCAGAACTCCCGGTGGATGTACCTGAACGGTGTGATCCTGGTCTCGCCCACCAGCATGGGGGTCGATCGTGGGGGACCGGTGGGCGAGGCCATCCTCCTCCCCCACTACGCGGCCACGGCCTGGTACCATGAGGCCCTGGAGCCTGACCTGCAGGCCCGGGATCTCTCGGAGATCCTCCCCGAGGTGGAGGAGTTCACCCTTGAGGAGTACATCCCGGCGCTGAGCCGGGGCGGCTTCCTGGACGAGGCTCGACGGGACGACATCGCCCGGCGGGTGGCGCGCTATTCCGGGACCTCGGTGGACTTCGTCCGGAACAACAACCTCTCCATCCCCATCACCCGGTGGCGGAAGGAGCTGCTGAGGGACCGGGGGCTGACGGTGGGGCGGCTGGACTCCCGGTATCGGGGAATCGACCGGGATGACGGCGGGATCAACTACGACTTCGACCCGGCGCTCACCGCCTGGAACCCCTCGTTCACCCCGGCCATCAACATCTACCTCCGGACCGAACTGGGGTACGAGACCGATCTGCAGTACAACATCTTCGGGCCCGTGAGTCCGTGGGAGCGGGGGTCGGACAACACGGCGGAG
>PWZC01000182.1 GCA_003567615.1 Gemmatimonadota bacterium
GCGCCAGGAGTACCACAGCCACGTTGTTCACCGGGAAGGCCACCGTTCCCGGCACCTCCCGGAGGGCAGCCAGCATGAAGGTGGCCGATCCGTAGTTCACGAGCCCAAGGAGGATGCCCCATCCCACGTCACGACGTCCCGGCCTCCGGCGCCCCCTGGGCACGCTCCACGAGAGGAGCGCGCTCCCGGCGAGGAAGGCGAAGGCGAAGACCATGAGGAGGAAGAGGGCCCGGCTGTTCTCATCCGCAAACTCCTCCTCGAAGAGCTTGAAGGAGGTGTCCACCACACCTCCCACCAGGAAGAGGAGGCCCAGAAGGGCAAAGGCCACGAGGGGTCGCGCCGGAGATACCCACGAGGTGGATACGCCGACCCCATCCGTTTTCGCCCCGGCGACGCGAGGCGGCCGTGCGGCGACCCGTCTCGGCCGAGGACCCGGATCGGTGGGCCGAGGGCTCGAGATGAGGAGGAAGGCAAGACCCGCCACCACCAGACCAGCCGCCTGCCCAGGGGTTGGCACCTCCCCCCAGATCAACCATGAGGCCAGGAAGGGAATGGCCACCGAGAGACGCATGATCGCCGTGGCCAGGGAGACTCCCGCCTCCCGGATCGCCCGTCCCAGGAGGACGAAGCCGGCCACGAAGAGAAGGCCGACCCCACTGCCGAGCGCCAGGAGCCCCGGACTTGCGGTCAGCCCGCCATCCGGTGGATCCATGGGAAGGAGGAGAAGGCCGGCGACGACTGCAGCCCCGTAGTTCACCGTCACCAGGGAAAGGGGGTCGGTGCGGGGACCCGCCACCTTGAAGACCACCACGATGGCGGTGCTGCAGAGGATGGCCAGGGCGAGGAAGATCATGAGGGTCAGGGACCCCTCGGAAGACCCACGCCTCCCTCGACCTCGAACCAGGCCCGGAGCATCTCCACAGCCCTCAAGGTGCCGTCCTCATTCTCGAAGCGAGGACGCCACGCCCGGTAGAGCTCCAGGATTCTGGCGGACTCGGACCGGATCCATTCGTCTTCGGGCAGAGGGTCATGGCCCGGAGGCACGGCGTAGACAAACCGGCCCGTCTCGGAGCTGTGCACGGGAATCTGGAAGAAGTCGCGCGCTACGAACTCTCCCGTCTCCTGCATCTCCCGGCCCGCTTCGGTGAAGAAGGTCACCGCATGCTCAGGGTAACCGAAGAGATAGCCGTACCCCCGAAAGCGATCCAGCGGAGCCTCGAACTCCACCACGGAGACGACGGCGTGGGCGCTGGCCCCCGGCACCAGCCCCCACTGGCCCCAGAACGGGAGATCCCGCTCCAGCACCTGGTCGAGCCGCCCCTGGTGAACCACCGTGACCTGCACGGATCGGGTCGAGTCCTGGGTGGCCCGGTAGGGGACGACCGTCATGGTGATGGCTCCGCAGTGGAGGTGCCGCACCACCTCCTGCAGTTCCCGGAGCACCGCCAGGTCCGGATGCTCCGTCGACACCTGGTTCCGCTCTCCCTCCAGGGCCTCCACCCGTGCCAGACCCGTTCGCTCCAGGTGGACCGAACTCATGGGCTTGAGTGGCTCCCAGAGGGTGAAGAGCGCCTCGTTGTCCAGGGCCCTGGCCAACAGGGTGTCGGCCCGGGCCTGGAGAGGCGCCGGGAGGTCCTCCACCGGAAAACAGAGGGCATCCTCCGTCCCGGGAAGGGCACCCCAGGAGGGCCCCGGGAGCCCCCCCACCCTCGGGCTCGAAACCTCCGGCACCGATTCCACGGCGTTCGGGGAGGAAGGCAGGGGGACACCGGCTGGCGACTCCGCTCGCGGAGTACCACACGCCGCCGCCACCAGGGAAAGGAAGACGACGGTGACGAGGAGCGCCCGAGGGCGAGAGGTGCGCAACATGTCAGGATTCCATCCGAGATTCGATAAGTGGCTCTGGCGGTAGCTTCGTCAGGGGCGCCGGTTGAGTTCAAGTCCCAGAGTGAGCCGGAGCCGGGATCCCCGGGGGTCGGAGGACGCCGCCCGAATCTCGGGCGAAGCGGAAACGACCGACGACGGAACCCCGTTCCCGCGCCCAGGCACCGTCCCGCTCTGCTGAAAGGACCCGGATCCCTGAACCGCCTCCAGTCGGGACCAGAGAGTGAGGCGTCCGCCGCCGGTCCCGGCAACCTCGTCTCTCAGAGTCATGTGTCCATGCACTCCACCCCAGAATCGGGAGGCCCGACTCCACGCATGCCCGGGCGCTACCAGCACATCAGTCATGAGCGTGGGGCGGCCGGCCTCCATCACATGGTGGAGCACCTGGCGTCGCCCCGCCTCAATCCCGGCTCCCCACCGACCGGGGAGGGGGCTGCCTTGGAGGGCGCCCGCACCGCCAACAGATTCTCCGGCCGTCACCCGTTGATGGACTGGTGACGAGGAGGGGTTCGAGGATCCTTGTTCCCCGCCCAGGAGGGCCAGACCCAGAGAGATCCAGCCTGCCCCCACCTCCAGCTCGGTGGCGGCGGCCCGGTCTTCGCGACGATCCCACTCCCCTCCCACGCCAAGGTGGGAGACGATCCCCACCGAGGCACCCGCCTCCCGAAGACGGCGCCCCAACACCGGCGTCTCCCCGGTCCAACCCACCCCCCCACTCACCCGGTCGGTCCACACATTCAGGGCCCGGAAGACCGGATCCTCCCCCTGGACCCGGGCCCAATGGAGTTCACCCGCCACCCGCGATCCGGGCCCGACGGGCACCTGTTCAGCGGCCACCCTTCCCTCCCGGGCCAGGTGGAGGGTGGCCAACCAGATTTCCGTCCCACCGGCGAACTCGGGCGCGGCGATTCCCTGCCGGGTGGAGTCGGACACCATACCCACCTCCACCCCCATGGCCCAGGGTGCAGCCGCTCCGGGTCGGCCCATCTGGATTCCGCCCCCGATGTGGCGACCGACCTGCTCCCGCTCGGCCCGGACCAACTGGGTCCGGTCGAAGGTGCCGTAGCCCCGCAAGCGATAGACAAAGGGGTCCTGTGACGCGAACCCCCCGATGTCGGACTCCTCCAGGAGGAGTCCGACTCGGAGGTGGCCGGCGACCACGAGAGCGGCCCCGCCGGGGTCTCCTCGCTCGTACGAGACGCCAGGCGTGAACCAGAGATCCCGGGTCCGAACCAGGGGACGGGGATCGTTCTCCCGGGCCCCCTGCCCCCAACTCCCCTGCACCGCCGCTCCCACCCGCCACGCGCCGCCCAGACGCGGCGATCCCAACGCCCCGCTGACCACGGCCCGGGTTCGGTCCCACGCGCCTCCGGTGGAGTCGGCCCAGATATACGGACTGCCCCCCTGGGGATCATCCACGGCGCTCCAGAGCTGACCCTGGTCCCAGCGGAGCCCGTAGTGGAAGGCGCCGTGAAGCGTCCACCCCTCCGGTCCCGGGCTCCGGCTCCCCTCCATCCCCAGGTGGAGGCCCTGGCTAGACCGGGGCGACTGGGGGTGCCGGTGTCCGCCCTCCACGTGACCCCACACCACCCGGAAGCGCTCTCCGTCGGGGATCTCGACCGTCCCCAGCCCGGCTGGATTGCCGCCCTGGGCCCAGGGTCCCGGCGCCGGCCCAGATCCGAGCCCCTTCCGGGACAGCCCCGGGAGCGGCAAGCCTCCCCCGGGAACCAGGAGCGGACCCTGCACGGCCGACACCCCGGCGCCGGACCGATCCGGTTCCGGAATCGGCACCCGCCATCCGTCCTGACCGGCCACCGCGCCGACTGCCGGCCCGAACCAGAAGCTGAGGGCGGCGGCGCATAGTGCTGCCGCCCGGGCCCGCGCCGGGCCCC
>PWZC01000443.1 GCA_003567615.1 Gemmatimonadota bacterium
GATCCTGCGCAACCGCCTGGCCCAACTCTCTGCGGAGGTGGGTGCGCCCGTCCCCGTCTACGTGCTCTTTACCCGCACCGACCGGCTCCCCTTCTTCCTGGACTACGTAGGCACCCTCAAGACCGAGGAGGTTCTGGATCCGCTGGGGACGACGCTGCCCATCCGAGCGCCGGTGGACGCCGGTGCCCACGGGCGGGAGGAGGGGGCTCGGATCCGGGCTGCCTTCGACGAACTCCATGCCTCGCTGGGCGTGAACCGACTGCGGGTGCTGCCCCGGGAAGGCCGGGACGAGATCCGGAGCGGGGCGTACGAACTTCCACGGGAGCTGCGAAAGATCTCCGAGGCGGCCACGGCCTTCCTGGTGGAGCTTTCGCGACCCAGCCAGCTGGGTGTCACCCCGGTACTCCGTGGATTCTACTTCACCGGGGTAAGGCCCGTACTGGTGAAGGATTCGGAGGCTTCGGCGCCGGTCCCGACAGCACCGAGAGCTTCGGACGTCGGAGCCACCGGCGTCTTCAGCGTCGAGCAGTTCCGGGGGGGTGGCCAGGCTCAGGCCGCTCCCGGCGGGGGGGGATCGCGAAAGGTCCCGGAATGGGTCTTCATTCAGCGGTTCTTCCGGGAGATCCTTCCTGGAGATGCGGCGGCCCAGGCCCTCACGGCGGGTGGAGCCCGGGTCCAGGGCCTGCGTCGTGTGGCGCTGGGACTCGGCGTCGCCGCCGCCACCATCGCCCTTGTGGGATTCACGACCTCCTTCTTCGCGAATCGGGCGCTGGAGTCCCGCATTGCCCACGCCGGGACCGGGGTCGCTGCCCTCTCGCCGGATCCGGGCATCCCTCCGACGCTGGGCGAATTGGAGCGCCTCGACTCCCTCCGGGTCGAACTGGAAGCGCTCCGGAGCTGGGAACGGTCCCGCCCGCCCCTTCGCCTCCGTTGGGGTCTCTACCAGGGAGACCGACTCCTTCCTCCGGCCCGGGCCCTGTATTTCCAGCGGTTCGACGATCTCCTCTGGTCGGCGACCCGGACCCGACTCGTCGCCTATCTGGATGGGCTCGAGGGAGAGCCGGGAGAGGAGGACGACTACGGGGAGACCTACAGCGCCCTCCGCAGCTATCTGGTCACCACCCGCCATCCGGATCGAAGCGAGAGCGGGGTGCTATCGCCCGTCCTGATCCACCACTGGGCCTTCGCCGACGAGTTGGACGAGGAGCGGCGGGCCCTTGTCCGTGCCCAGTTTGACTTCTTTGCCCGGGAGCTTCGGGAAGGACACCCACTTCCGCGAGAAGCCGACCTGGGCCGGGTGACGGCGAGCCGCGAGTTCCTCTTCCGCTTTGCTGAAACCGATCGGGTCTACCAGGCGCTGCTCTCGGACGGCTCCACCGGGATCGAGCCGGTGGAGTTGAGCCAGATCACCTCCAGCGCCGGAGGGGCTCTGGGCGGAAGCCACTCGGTACCGGGTGCCTTCACCGAAGGCGGGTGGGAGCGGGTGCAGGCCGCCCTCGCCGATGTGGATCGCCTCTTCGCCGCCGAGGCGTGGGTGGTGGGCGAACAGGCGATTTCCGACGCCGACAGGGACCGCCTCGGTCGGGAACTCCGGGAGCGGTACGTGGCCGAATACGTGGACGAGTGGCAGCAGTTCCTCCGCGCCGCCACCGTGCCGGGCTTCGGGAGCGTGGCCGACGCCGCCAGGCGCTTGGATGTCCTGGCAGGCAACCAGTCGCCGGTCCTGCAGGTTCTGGCCACCGTGGCCCGGAACACTGCCGTGGACTCGGCGCGGATCATGCCGGCCTTCCAGCCGGTCCATGAGGCCACCCCTCCGGAGATCCGGGACCGCTTTGTCTCCGACCCCAACCAGGACTGGGTGGGGAGCCTCGGGGACCTCCAGGGCAATATGGACCAGCTTGCGAACGCAACCGGGGCCCAGCGGGACCAGGCCATGGGAGCGGCCTCGGCCAACGCGGACCAGGCCCGGCGCTCCGTTCGACAGTTGGCACAGGGGTTCAGCGTCGAGGGAGAGGCCCGGGTGGCGGCCACGGAGGTCCAGCGCCTCCTGGAGACGCCGATCCAACTCAGCGAGGCGCTCATGACCCGCCTCCCCGCTGCCCAGGTGAACGCTCGCGGGCAGGCCTTCTGCAGCGCCTTCACGCCGGTTCTGGCTCAATTCCCCTTTGATCGGACCGCCTCCACCGAAGTAGGGATGGATGACATGGAGACGCTCTTCGCTCCGGAGACAGGTGTGCTGTGGAGCTTCTACGAAGAGCTGGGTCGAAGCCTGATGGCGCGACAGGGTAACCGCTTCGTGGCCGCTCCCGACGCTTCGCCGAGACCCACGGCGGAGTTCCTCGCCTTCTTCAACCAGGCGGCGGAGATCTCCCGAGCCTTCTTCGGGGATCGGGGTTCCAGTCCGGAGGTGGTCTTCGCACTCCGCCCCGACACCTCGGATGACCTCCCCGAGATCGTGGTGTCCATCGATGGGCAAACCCAGCGATTCACCCGGACCATGGCTGCGGCCCAGACCTTCGTCTGGCAGGGATCCCGGGCCGACAACGCCCGGGTCTCGGGACTCCTGGATGGGAGCGAGGTCACCCTGCTGGAGGCCCCCTCGGGTCCATGGGCCCTCTTCCGCCTCTTTGGACAGGCCAATTGGGAAAGTGCGGGGGATGGCCGATACCGCTTACAGTGGCCTGTGCAGGGTCGGCAGATCAACGTCACCGCCGAGTTGAGCCTTCCCCGTGGCCTTCCGGTTTTCCGGACCGACTTCATGCGAGATCTTCGATGCGCTTCCAGGATCGCACAATGATGAATCCGTGTTCCATCGTCCGCCGTGACGCCCGGCCTCTCTCCGGATTCCTTCTCTGGAGCATTCTGATCCTGGCCACACTGGCGCTTGGCGGATGCCGGGGCTCAGCGCCTGCCGCCGCTCCACCGCCACCGGAGCCGGAGCCCGATCCCCTGGCTCCCCTCGCTCAGTCCGCCCGCCTCTATTACGACAACAGCGGCGGCATCGCCGACTCGGTCCGCATCGTCGTTCGGGACGAGGCGGCATGGGAGGACCTCTGGAGTCGAGCCACCTCCCGCCAGTCCTCTCCGCCCGGACGCCCGTCGGTGGACTTCGGTGAACAGATGGTCGTGGCAGTGGGCGCAGGGCGGATGACCCCCCAGGATCGGATCCAGGTGGACAGCGCCGGCTTCTACACCGAACGCACCGTGGACGGGGAAGAGGCCGAGTATTTCGTGGTGGTGGTCCGGACCTTCGAGGGCTGTCGTCTGCTGGATTCCGACGCCTTCCCCCTGGAGATCGTCCGCGTCCCGCGATTTGACGGCCCGGTGCGTTGGGAAGAGCGACGGGATCGCCAGGCGGATTGTCCCCAGTTGAACGGAGACGCTCCATGACCGACCCCCAGAACCCCGAGCCCCCGACACCGGAGGTGGACGCCGGTGAACTCGTGGGTCGGGTATTGGCGGGTCGGTACCGGGTCCTGCGGCGCCTGGGTGTGGGTGCCATGGGTGCCGTCTACGTGGCCGAACATACCCGTATTGGCCGCCGGGATGCCATCAAGGTGCTTCGCGCCTCCATGGCCCGGGATCCGGAGGCGATCGCCCGCTTCACTCGGGGAGCTCGCAACGTCTCCCGGATCCGACACCCCAACGTCTGTACCCTCTACGACTTCGGAAACACGGAGGAGGGATTCCACTTCCTGGCCATGGAGTTCGTGGATGGCTCGACCCTGGGGTCTCTCCTGGAGGATGA
>PWZC01000089.1 GCA_003567615.1 Gemmatimonadota bacterium
CGAAGCTGATTCCGGAGGCCGTCTGGGTGATCCGGGTGATGAGGATCATGTCCCGGCCCAGCATCTCCTCGGGGATCTCCCAGTACCACTTGTCGTCCACCTCATGCACGGTGAAGAGCCCGTCACGGGACCGGGCATCGGCGGTGATGACCTCGGCATAGGGCCGCATCCCGTTGCGGGTCGCGCGGTCGGCTCGCTCGGTGGTCTGAGTATCCGTCGCGGCAGCGGGCGTGGGCGCGGCGGGAGCCTCCCGGGACGCGCAGCCCCAGGCGGGGAGTGCCACCAGGAGCGCGGTGGCGGCGAGGAGCCCGGGGCGCAGGGCGCGGCTGCGGGCGGATCGGACGGGTGTTCGGATCATGGGTAACCTCGGGGTGAGGAAGGGTGGGAGGAGTACCGGTCAGGTCGACGCACGCAGGGACAGACAAGCGGAAGGCTTCCTCCCAGGTCCCGGTCCCGTGCGCTCGATTCGGCGCCCCATCAACGCCCTGAGAGTAGCACCAGACGACCCGCGTCATCCAGTCCTGGGTGCCCCCGGGTCGTCCGGGCCGGTGTCGCTGCCGCCATCAGTGAGGACGTGCGCGGCGCTGTCGCAGATCCAGCCCACCGTCAGCGCATAGAGGCTGACGGCGAGGGGAAGAATCGAGAGGGCGGCGAAGAGGAGCACCCAGCCCGCCGGACCTCCATGGTACGGTTCCGAACTGATGACATAGGCGACGAGGAACGTCAGAAAGGTTCCGGCCGACATGAAGCCGGCGATCCGGAGGCGCGAGCCCAGCCCGCTTGGTGGACGTGGGGGCCGGAACTGTCCGATGATGAGGGCTCCGATATAGAGTACGGCGGAGAGGAGGCCCCAGTAGGCGAGTACTACGCCCCGGATGTCGTCCCCATCGAAGTAGAGCCTGCCCTCGGCGTCCGTCGTTCCGAATTCATCCACCGCAGGGAGAAGGGCAACGATCCAGGGATAGCGATCCAGGAAGCGCTCCGACGCCTCAAGGATGGTGAATGCCTCACTCTGGAAGTTGACGAGGAGAAAGGCCGCGAGGACCGTCCACACCATCGCCCACCCCATAATCATGGGGAGCGTCTGCGTCCACTTCAGATAGCCCAGGGCGTGGGCGAGGACCAGTCGGACGAGGTGGGAAGGCTGATGCAAGGCAACCAGGCGCTTGGAGTCCCGATAGGATCCAACTGGGAATGGCGGGCTCACCGGTTCAGTTCCGTGCCGACACCGGAGCCCACGGGTGAGGGCATTCTAGGATCTCACTCCGGATCGCGACAGCCCGATCCGCGGCCCCGCCCAGGAGCCCCCCGGCTCATCGATGCGCAGGTGCAACACCAGTGCGGGTGACCAGACCAGTTGGGCTTCTTCCCGTCGGACGGCACGGCCATCTCGACGAGCTTGGCATGTAGATTGCAAGTCGAGCTGACGAATGACTGTCGACCAGTTGGTGATTGGCGCGTTCTGGAGCGTGGAGTCAAGCAGTACTCAACGCAGTCTCGCTGAGACCCTTCGATGTACCCGGATGCGGCCGCGATCTCGTCCCGATCCTCCAGCTCACCGTTGAGCACATGGAATTCTTCTATTTCGGGCCCGGACACCTCTTCGGGTCCATCACTCCTCCGCTGGCCCGCGGGACGCCCTCTGCGGCAGTAGTACTCTGTTATCCGTTTGGCCAGGAGTACATGAGGGCACATCGTGCCTACCGGCAGTTGGCAACCCTGATCAGTCGCATGGCCGGCCCGGTCCTGCGCTTCGACTACTTCGGAACGGGGGATTCTCCGGGTGAGGGAGAGGAGGTTACCCTCCAGCGCTGGGTAGAGGATACGGGCGTCGCCATCGACGAGGTCCGGCAACGCTCGGGACTGGACCGCGTCCGGATGGCAGGTCTGCGCCTGGGTGCGGTCGCGGCTGCGTTGGCTTCGGAGGGGAGGGACGATGTGGAGCGGATGGTCCTTTGGGACCCTGTGATTCGGGGACGGGCATTCCTGGATGAGTTGGACAAGGAAGGTGTGACCCCGGTGGGTTCCACCTGGTGGGTGAATGGGTTTCCTGCCTCCGAGCGGCTCCGAAGGGAGGTGGACGAGGTGGACCTTTGTCGACTGACGGTGCCCGCCGCCACGCAGGTGGTTCAGGTGATCTCCCACCGAAATGTGGAATTCGAGCGCTTCTCCCAGGCCATGGAGGCCCGTTCAGTCCGTGGGGAGACCCGGCTTATCCCATCCTCCCCGAATTGGAACTACTCCGATGATGTGGGCGGCATCCTCCTCCCCCGGGAAATGATCCGCGGCGTCGTGGATGCTCTGGTGGCCTGACGGATGGATACCGTCGTGAAGGAGAGTGCAGTTTCGGAGGAGATCCTCCCGATCGGTGACGGTCTTGTTGGGGTTGTGTGCCTCCCGGCCGGAGGTCCAGAAGCCGATCTCCCGGTCGTCCTGATCCTGAATTCCGGTGTCATCCATCGGGTGGGCGCCTGCCGGGTCTCGGTGAAGCTGGCCCGGAACCTGGCATCGGCTGGTTACGTCGCCTATCGCTTCGACCACTCCGGGATCGGCGACAGCCCACCCAGCCGGAGTGGACTCGATGTGGACGCGGGTCAGGTTTCGGAGATCGTGAAGGCCATGACCGTACTGGAGCACCGCACCGGTTCCTCCCGCTTCATCCTGTACGGACTATGCTCGGGAGCCCGGGCCGGGTTCCAGGCGGCGCTGGCAGATTCCCGCGTGGTGGGCATTGTCCAGGTGGACGGCTTCGCGTACCGAACCTTTCGATACTACCTGCTGAAGAGTCTGCGGCGCCTCCGGCACTTCCGCACCATTCCGCGTGTGCTGGGCCGCTGGCTGGGACTGATCAAGCCACCCGTGCGGGATGGGACGGATGGAGACATGTGGGTTCAGGAGTGGCCGGATTACCCCCCGCAGGAGGAGGTGGCTGCCGGTTACGCCCGCCTCGTGGAGCGCGGTGTACGTATCCGTGCCATCTACACCGGCTCGTGGAAGGACGAATACAACTATCACGGACAGTTCTTCGACATGTACCCGGGTGTGGATTTCGGCGGTCTCCTGAGCCTGCAGTACCTCCCGCATGCCCAGCATATCCTGCCCCACCCCTCAGACCAGGGCCGGGTGGTCGAGGGGGTGACGGAGTGGGTCGTCACCGAATTCACCCATGGTTCCGGAACGGAGGCATGAGTACATCACGCCACCCCCCGGAGAGCCTTCACACTGTCACCGCAGATCGACAGGTGATCCGCCAGGCGGATCGGTCGCCGGATGCGGTGGCCGCCACCGCAGGGGGGAATCAGCTCACCTACCGCGAACTGGAAAAGGCATCGGGTAGGCTTGCAGGACGGCTCAAGGCCCACGGAATCGGACCGGGGAAGCGGGTAGGGCTGGCGGTGGCGCAGGGACTGGAGCGGGGAGTCGCCATCCTGGGGATCCTCCGTTCCGGCGCGGCCTACGTCCCGCTGGATCCCACCTATCCCCGAGGGCGCCTGGCAGCCATGGCCGGGGATGCGGATCTCTCCGCCGTTCTTGCCTCGCCTGATGGCATGGGGCTCCTGGAGACCGCGGTGCCCACCTGGAACCTGGAGGAGGTCCTGACGCGAGACCCGGGGCCCTACCAGCCTGGCTCCTTAGCGGAACTGAAGGGTCCGGCGTACCTCATCTACACCTCGGGATCCACGGGTCGTCCCAAGGGCGTGGTGCTACCCCACCGGGCCCTGGCGAATCTGGTGGCGTGGCAACTGGGTGAGCCGGGCTTCCATCGCCCCCTTCGCACGCTCCAGTTCACCCCCGTGAGCTTCGATGTCCACTTCCAGGAGTTCTTTACCACCTGGGCTACGGGCGGCGAACTCGTTTCCGTGGACGATGCCACGCGACGGGATACCGCCCGCCTCCTCTCCTTTCTCGATACTCGCCACGTTGAACGGATCTTCCTCCCCTTCGTGGCGCTGCAGCAACTCGCCGATGTGGCCACCGCCTACGGACCCATCCCCCGCGCATTGAAGGAGGTGGTCACGGCTGGAGAGCAGCTTCGAGTGAATGAGGTGCTCCGGGACTTCTTTCAGCGCATTCCGGGGTGTCGTCTCCACAACCACTACGGGCCTTCCGAGACCCACGTGGTCACCGCGTACACCCTCGAGGGCCCGCCGTCGTCCTGGCCCACACTCCCGCCCATCGGCAGGCCCATCACCGGAGTCAACGCACGACTGGTGGGTGAGGATGGACGGGAGGTGGCTCGGGGAGAGGGCGGGGAGTTGTGGCTGGGTGGTGCCTGCATCGCCGATGGCTACTGGCGGCGGCCGGAGTTGACGGCAACCCGGTTCGTTCCGGGCCCGGACCCCGGAGACAGCCGAATGTATCGGACGGGGGACCTGGCGCGGGTGGACGAGAGCGGCGAGATCGAATTTCTCGGCCGCTTGGATGACCAGGTCAAGATCCGGGGTCACCGGGTCGAACCAGGAGAGGTGGAAGCGGAGATCCTGAAGCACCCCGGTGTGAGGGAATGTGCAGTGGTGGCAACCGAGACCGCCAATCCCGGTCGCCAGCTCGCGGCATATCTCGTACTCGACAGCGACAGGCCCGCCATGGAAGAGGTGGCGCGACGCCTCCGGGAAGAAAAGGTCTCCCAATGGCAGACGGTCTGGGAGGGAACCTATACCGGCGGCGGGGCAGCCCCGGATCCTGCGTTGGATCTGAGTGGTTGGGTGGATAGCTATAGCGGTCAGCCCATCCCTTCCACTGAGATGAAGGAATGGGCTCAGGGGACGGCGCAGCAGGTACTGGCGCTGGCTCCCGAGCGAGTCCTCGAGATCGGTTGCGGTACCGGGCTAATGCTCTTTCGCATTGCCCACCGCTGCCGAGCCTACCACGCGACGGACTTCTCCGAAGGGGCAATCCGGCTCCTCCGGGAACGGCTGACAGGGCTCGATCGTCGACCGGATGGTGGAGCGGATCCACGTCCGGATCTCTGCCCGGACCTCCGCCTTGAGGTGGCAGAGGCGGACGACCTCGCGGTCCTGGGAGATGAGAGCTACGACATGGTGCTACTGAACTCGGTGACCCAGCACTTTCCGAGTCTGGGTTACCTCGTCCAGGTCCTCCGGAGCGCGGCCCAGCGAGTGGAGCAGGGCCACATCTTCATCGGTGACGTGACCAACGCCCGCCTGCGGGAGGCATTCTTCATCACAGTCGAGGCCGGTCTCCTTGCCGCTGACGAATCGATCGAGACCCTTCGTGGAAGGGTCGAGCGCCGCTTGGGGGAGGAGGAAGAGCTCGTCATCGATCCCCGGTTCTTCGAACGCCTCGCGGAGCAGCTACCGCAGGCGGTGTCGGTAGAGGTGCGCCTGAAGCCCGGGCGCTACCGCAACGAGTTGTCCCGCTATCGGTACGATGTCCTCATCGAGGTGGGGGCCCGCCGACCCCAGATGCTCGACCTGCGCAGCCATGCCTGGGATACGGCGCTGCTCGATCCTGGAACCATGGACGCCCTGTTGAAAGAGGAGCCAGATCGCCCGGTGGTGATCCACGGTGTGCCCAACACCCGTGTGCAGGATGCCTTGATCGCGGCGGAGGTTCTGAAGGCGGGTGAGGTGGACAGAGTGGCGGAGTGGCGGTCCGAAGTGGCGAGTCGGTTGCGGACCCGCTCGGAGGTGACGGTGGAGCCGGAGGACCTGAAGGCCATGGTGGCCCGACTCGGGTGGCATGCGTCCATGAGCTGGGGAGACGAGCCTGGCACCTTCGATGTGACCATCCGGCCTGCGGGAATGGAAGGCCGTACCGTGTATCGAAGATCGAGGGATCATTGGGAGTCGGGGGATCACGGCAACGTCGGGGGGCTCGCAAGCCAGCCCCTCAATGTGGCTCTCATGCCGTACGTGGAGTCCGAACTCCGGCGCGATCTCCCTAAGGTACTCCCGGAACCGATGGTCCCGGAACGATTTGAACTCCTCGCCCGGTTGCCCAGGACGCCCAGCGGAAAGCTGGATCGTCGCGCCCTTCCGGAGCCGCGGGGACGCCGGCCGGCTCTTCCCCACGACTTCGTCCCTCCAAGGGGCGCGATGGAGTTGCGGATTGCCGACATCTGGTCCCGGGTCCTTGGCATCGACGCAGTGGGTGCCACCGATTCGTTCTTCGACCTGGGCGGCAACTCCATCCTCAGTGTGCGTGTTTCCCTGGCCATTCGCGAGCAGTTGGCGCGAAATTTGCCCATAATTGCCCTGTTCCAGTACCCTACGATTCGAACCCTCGCCGCTTTCCTCAAACGCTCTTCGGAGAACGCGGAATCCATCCAGGACGACTCCCTCGACGAGAGGGCGGAGCGGCAAAGGCGGGCCCTTGCCGGGAGTCGGCGATTCAAGCGGATATGACATGAAGAGTTCCAGCGACGACGAGACCTTCGACGGAGTGGCGGTCATCGGCCTCGCGGGACGGTTTCCCGGAGCGGCGTCGGTAGATGAACTCTGGGAGAATCTCAAGGCCGGCCGGGAGTCCATCCGGACGTTCACGGACGAGGAGTTGGCGGACGCCGGGGTTTCGGAAGTGCTCATCCAGGACCCGTCCTATGTGAAGGCGCGGGGCCTGCTGGACCACCCGGAGTGCTTCGACGCGGCTTTTTTCGGAATCTCGCCCCGTGAGGCGGAGATGATGGATCCGCAGCATCGGCTCTTCCTGGAGACGTGCTGGCATGCCCTGGAGGCCTCGGGCTACGCGCCGGCCAGCATCCCGGGGCCGGTCGGCGTGTGGGGCGGCATGAGCACGGGGATGTCCAACGACACCTATCTGCACTCCAACCTGGGCGGCCCGGGCGGCGTTCCGGAGGCTGACGTTCTTCCGGCTATGCTGGGAAACGAGAACGATTACCTCACCACCCGGGTGTCGTACAAGCTGAACCTTCGCGGGCCCAGCGTGAATGTCCAGACCGCCTGCTCCACCTCACTGGTGGCCATCACCCAGGCGTTTCAGAGCCTCCTCACCTACGGCTGCGACATGGCTCTGGCCGGGGGTGTTTCCGTGTCCTATCCCCAGAAGGCAGGGTACCTTCACCAGGAAGGTGGCATCGGCTCCCCCAACGGCCACTGTCGCCCCTTCGACGCCGACGCCCAGGGGACCGTATTCAGCAACGGCGTGGGGGTAGTGGTATTGAAGCGGATGGAGGATGCCCTCGCCGATGGAGACACCATCATGGCGGGGATCCGGGGGGCCTCCATGAACAACGACGGAGCCGCCAAGATGAGCTTTGCGGCGCCGAGCGTGGAGGGTCAGGCAGAGGTCATCGCCATGGCCCAGGCCATGGCAGGGGTGGATCCAGGGAGCGTCACCTTCGTGGAAGCCCACGGGACGGGCACACCCATCGGTGACCCCATTGAGGTGGAGGGGCTCAGGCGGGCCTTCCGCCGGGGAACCAGTGAGACGGGCTTCTGTGCGCTGGGGTCCATCAAGTCGAACTTCGGTCATCTGGATTCCGCGGCGGGTGTGGCAGGGTTCATCAAGACCGTGCTTTGCCTGCATCACCGCACCCTGGTCCCCACGGTCCACTTCACCCGCCCAAGTCCGAAGGTCGATTGGGATTCCAGTCCCTTCTTCGTCAATTCCCGGACCCGTTCCTGGGATACCGACCGGCTTCCCCGCCGTGCCGGAGTCAGCGCCTTCGGCATCGGCGGGACCAACGCTCACGTTGTGCTGGAAGAAGCGCCGCGGTCCCGTCCCGGGGCCGATCCGGCGGGATTCGGGGTCGAACTTCTTCCCCTGTCGGCGCGGAGTCCCGAAGCCCTTCGGCAGGGGATGGACAACCTGGCGGCGCACCTCGAGCGTGGACCGCACCAGCGGCTTCAGGACATGGCCCACACGCTACAGGTGGGACGCGAGGCGTTCCGCTACCGCGCCGCGGTGGTGGCTTCCGCCGGGAGCGAGGCGGCAGGAGTGCTGGGCCAGGGAGACCGGTCCCGGATTTTCACTGGCGAGGCCGGTGAGGCTGGAGACGGCTTCGTATTTCTCTTTCCCGGCGGAGGTGCCCAGCACGTGGGGATGGCGCGGGGCCTCTATCGGTCGGTCCCGGCGTTCCGGCAGGAGGTGGACCGGGGACTGGACCTCCTCCTGGCCAGGGAGGGGCTCGATCTCAGGCCGGTATGGTTCCCGGAGCCGGGTGCGGAGGCGGTGGCGGAGGCCGCCTTTCAGCGGCCGTCGGTGCAGCTTCCCGCCATCTTCATTCTCGAGATGGCCATGGCACGGCTCCTTCTGGACTGGGGGTTTGAGCCGGCGGCGCTCATCGGCCACAGCATGGGAGAGAACACGGCGGCCTGTCTCTCAGGGGTCTTTTCCTACGAGGACGCCCTGGGCCTGGTGGCCCTCCGGGGCCGCCTCTTCGACTCCGCCGCCCCCGGGGGGATGCTGAGTGTCACGTCATCCGTAGAGGAGCTGGCCCCGCACCTGGGATCGGAGTTGGATCTTGCGGCGGTGAATGGTCCGGAGCAGTGCACCGTGTCCGGGCCGAAGGAAGCGCTGGCCCGCCTGCAGCGGGACCTGACTGCAGCGGGGATCGATGCGCAATCGGTACCCATCGACATCGCCGCACATTCAGCCCTTGTGGACCCCCTCCTGGAGCCGTTCGAGGCCTATCTTCGCTCCCTGGAACTCCATCCGCCCACGATCCCGTTCCTTTCGAATCGAACCGGTACCTGGATCACCGAAGCCGAAGCCAGGGATCCGGCCTACTGGTCGGCCCATCTCCGTAGCACCGTCCGTTTCGTCGAGAACGTCCAGGCGGTGCTGGACCAGGGAAGGCGGTTCTTTCTGGAGGTGGGTCCGGGACGGATCCTCTCCTCCCTGGTGAAGCTGTCGGATCCCGCCGTCGCCTCCCGGGTTGCCGCAACCATGCGTCATCCGAGGGAGGAGGTGGATGACACGCGCGTCCTGTTGGGCGCATTGGCTCGGGTATGGGTCGGTGGAGGGAAGGTGGATTGGCCGCGCATCCGAGGGGATGCAGAGGTCCGGCGAGTCCCACTTCCGGGATATCCTTTCCAGCGCCGACCCTTCCTGGTCGAACCGGGGACCCGTGCAGGAGCACGTACCGACGCCGGAGCCCCACAGGCTCCCTCCCCCGCGGCCGACGCTCCGGACGAGACGGGAGCGGAGAGGGATCCCCAGGTCCTGCTCCGCCAAATCCTGGATCTCCAGAGCCGCACCAATGCCGCTATCCAGTCCTACATCCAGGCGGTCGGATCGGCCGAGGCGCTTCGGTCCCTACCAGCCTCCGCTCCGCCTCCTCCCAGAAAAACAGTCGAGTTGGCGCCGGAGGTGGAGGAGTCGCCGCTGCCGGATCTGGACCAGCGTCTCGCCTACTGGAAAAGGCACCTTTCCCCTCCGGTACCCGTCTTCGACCTCATGACCGATCACCCTCGAACGGCCTCAGGACTGGCCGGGAGATCTGCCATTTCCGTCAACCTGCCGGCCCAGGTCATGGCAGCGGTGGAGGGTCTGGCCAGGGACGAGGGAACAACGCAGACCGTCATTCTCCTGGCGGCCTTTCATGCCATGATCCACCACGAGACGGGGCAGCGTGATCTGGTGGTGGGGACTCCGGCCGGCGGTCTGATGGAGACGGAGGCGGCGAAATCCGCGGCGACCGACGGAATCCTGCCACTCCGCCTCGGGCTGGACCCCGGAGCGTCCTTCCGTGACCTGGTGAGGACCGTGGGGGCCGCCGCGCGGGAGGGGTGGAGGCATCGGGGGGTGGAGGAAGGCGTGCTGCTGGATCAGCTCGGGACCTCAAGGGACCCTACGCGCCGATCCCTGTACCAGGTTCGGTTTGCCCTTCGCGCCGACGACGCCCACTCTCCGGAGGGTGAGTCCACGTCTCCGGATGGGACGGCGTTGGGTTTGACGGATCTTGATGTTCAGGTGGATTTGGGCTTCCGGGAGCCTCGGGTCAGGGTGGAATACGCCTCGGGTCTCTTCGCCTCCGGGACGATGGAGGATCTTGTGGCTCACTTCGTGGAGCTCCTGGAGGTGGGGGTCGCGGATCCGGCTTCCCCTATCCGTTCCTTGCCCAGGACCGCTCCTGGTGTCATGGACCGGGTGGCTCACTGGAACGACACCTCCCTGCCCCTTCCCCCCGTTCGGGACCTGGCCGAGTGGCTCACGGAGGGGTGGGGTGACCGAGCTGACGATGTGGCTCTCATCGTGGGAAGTGATCGGTTCACCTTTGCGGAACTGGATCGGCGATCGAACCAACTGGCCCATCACCTCGTGGAGGCGGGCGTGCACCCAGGGTCCCTGGTGGGGTTGTGTCTCGAGCGGGATGCGGACCTGGTGGTGGCGGTGGTGGCGGTGTGGAAGGCGGGAGCGGGCTATGTCCCCATGGACCCGACCTACCCCATCGGGCGTCTTGAACTCATGGCGGATCGCGCGGACCTGGAGCTCGTCGTTACCGCCAGGGAGCTGGTGGGCCGGACCGGAGGGTATTCGGGCCGGCGTATCCTTCTGGACCGGGACGGTCAGGCCATCGCCGCACAGGCTACCGACCGACCCCGGGTGGAGTCGAATCTCTCCCACCCTGCCTACGTCATCTTCACCTCCGGTTCCACCGGCGAGCCCAAGGGAGTCCGCGTCCCCGGGAAATGCGTGGTGAATCTCCTTGAGTCCATGTCCCGGCGTCCGGGCTTCCAAGCCTCCGACGTCCTCCTGGCGGTGACCACTCTCTCCTTCGATATCTCCGTGTTGGAGTTGTTCCTACCGCTTCGAACCGGTGGTACTCTGATCCTGGCCTCCACCACCGATGCCATGGATGGCCCGGCCCTTTCCCGGATGATGGAGGAGCACGGTGTCACCTGTCTGCAGGCCACGCCTGTGACATGGCGTCTGCTCCTCTCCACCGGGTGGCCGGGCCGACCCGGCCTGAAGGCGCTATGCGGGGGCGAAGCCTTTCCCAGGGACCTCCTTCCGGAGCTGCTTCCCCGGGTCGCAGAGGTCTGGAACATGTACGGCCCAACCGAAACCACGGGCTGGTCCACCTGCAGTCGGCTCACTGACCCGCAAGCGCCCATCCCCATCGGCTCGCCCATACACAACACCCGGTGCCACGTCCTGGACCCGGACGGGGCTCTCGTTTCTCCAGGGGTAGCCGGCGAATTGTACATCGGGGGCCTGGGCGTCGCCGACGGGTACGTCGGCCGGCCCGAGGAGACAGCCCGCCGCTTCGTCCCGGACCCATTCACCCAGGATGGGCGCCTCTATCGGACCGGGGATGTGGTGAGGTGGCGCAGGGACGGATCGCTGGAACACCTCCATCGGGTGGATCAGCAGGTCAAAGTCAGGGGTTTCCGGGTGGAGCTCGGAGAGATCGAATCCACGCTTGCCGGCCTTGAGGGAATCCGGAGCGCGGTGGTGGTGGTGAGGGAGATCGATGGTACACCCGAGCTGGTGGGATACGTGGCGTCAGATCTGGGCGCGTGGAGTGAGCGGATGTTACGGGAGCGGTTGGCGGCGAGCCTCCCCGCCTACATGGTTCCCAGGCTGCTGCTCCGGCTGGACGCTATCCCGCTGACGGAAAACGGAAAGGTGGACCGGAAGGCGCTGCCCGACCCGGGGAGTCCTTCGGCGTGGGGTGCCGAACCGGAGCTCAGCGCTCCGGAGACAGAGGCGGAAACGTACCTGTTCGGGGTGTGGGAGGAGGTACTGGAGGTGCCCGGCCTCTCGGTCCACGACAACTTCTTCGACCTGGGTGGTCATTCCCTCCTGGGCGTGAGGACCATCGCCCGGATCCGGGAGGAGCGTGGGGTGGAGGTGCCCTTCCGTGCTCTCCTCACCGGAACCCTGGGGATGATCGCCGAGAAATACCTCGGGGAGAATCGAGGCGACACCGGGACCGGGACCCTGGACCGACCCGACGACTCCGGGGCGGATGGGGTTCTGAACACGGTCCGGAGCTGGCTCACCCGATAGGAATCGGTGGGGTGGATGCAGCCCCTCCGGTCGAAGTGAATCTGAAGGAGCGCTCCCGGCTACGGGCCCGCCGGAGGAGCAAGTGGATCATTCTCATGACCCCCGAGGTGGGTGCCCAATGGCCGGAACGCGAAAAGAGATCATCCTCAGAAAGCTCACCGAGATCATTGGTGAGATGAGCGGCATCCCCGAGGATGCCATCAGCTCCACGGATTCGTTTCTGGACCTGGGGTTCGACTCGCTCTTTCTGACCCAGGCCAACCTCCGTTTCAGGCGGGAATTCAAGATCAAGATCACCTTCAGACAGCTCTTTGACGAGGCGCCCTGTCTTGACGCCCTGTCCTCGTACCTGGACGAGCGGTTGCCGGAAGATGCCCTGAGGGATGAGATGGCAGCCCCCCCTCCATCGGAGCCCCAAACCACCCAGGATCCGGGAGCGCTTCCCATCTCGGGCGTCGACTTCCCGCTTCCGGCAGGTTCCGGATTCTCGGGAGCGTTGGGTGACCTGCCGGACGTGATCCGCATCCTCATGCTCCAGAACCAGACCAACACGGCACTCCTTCAGGCACTTGCCGGACAGGTGAAAGGTCATCCCGGAATGCCCCCTGCAAAAGCCGGGACGAACGGAGTTTCAGGGGCATCCCACGACCGCGGTCCGAGCCTCCCTTCCCAGGCCTCTCCCCAGCCGAAGCCAAGGTCCAGGCGGACAGCCCAGACTCCCAAGGCGCTGGGACCCTACAAGCCCATCGAGGCGGGATCCGGGGGCCTGGACGATCAGGCGAAGGCGGCCCTGGACGACTTCTGCCGGGCCTACGCCCAGCGCACGCGAAAGTCGAAGGAGCTGGCGGAGAGCCAGCGGAGTGTCCTCTCCGACGCCCGATCCATTTCGGGCTTTCGGCGGGACTGGAAGGAAATCGTCTATCAGATCGCGGCCGGCTCGGGCTCGAAAGGCCCCCGGGTGTGGGACCTGGATGGGAACGAGTACGTCGACATGACGTCCAGCTTCGGGATCAGTTTGTTTGGCCACTCTCCGGAGTGGGCGGTGGAGGCGGCCCGAAAGCAGATCGATGCGGGCTTCGAGCTGGGAACCCTGTCCCCCCTGGCGGCCGAGGCGGCCCGGCTCATCCGCGAGTTGACGGGGATGGACCGATCCACCTTCACGAACACGGGCTCCGAGGCGCTGGCGGCGGCGGTCCGTGCCGCCAGGACGACCACGGCCAAAGACCGGATCGCCGTCTTCTACGACGAGTACCACGGGATCGGTGACGAACTACTGGTCAACTGCCTCGATACCCCTCAAGGGCGCAAGACCATCCCGACCTCTCCGGGAATCCCCGACTTCATCGTGGAGAACGTCCTGGTTCTCAAGTGGGACGATGACGATTTCCTGGAGACCATCCGGAAACATGCCGACGAACTCGCTGCGGTCATCATCGAGCCGGTACAGAACCGGAACCCCTCGCTCAAGACGGCCCGGCACTTCCCAGCCATTCGCCAGTTGACTCGCGAGAACAACATTGCCTTGATCTTCGACGAGATGATCACGGGTTTCCGCCTGGCCCCCGGGGGGGCCCAGGAGTACTTCGGTGTCGAAGTGGACATGGCCTGCTATGGGAAGGTTCTCAGTGGGGGCCTTCCCCTGGCCGTGGTTTCGGGGCGAGGGTCGTATCTGGACTGCTTCGACGGGGGACCCTGGCAGTTCGGAGACGACTCCTTCCCGGAGGCTGGGGTCACATTCTTCGGTGGAACCTTCACCCGGCACCCGCTCTCGGTGGCGACCTGCCACGCCGCGTTGAAGGAGATCAAGCGCGGAGGCCAAGCGGTCTACGACGAGTTGAATCGGAAGTCGCGGCGCTTCGCCCATGACCTGAACGAGATCCTCATCGGAAGCGGATTTCCGGCCCGGATCGAGCACCGTGAGTCCATCTTCAACCTGAAGTGGGATGATGCCAATCCCTTCAGTCGTCTGATACTCTGGCAGTTGCGGCACCGGGGCGTGCTCATCTACGACCGTCCCTTCTTCATGACGACGGCGCATACCCCGGAGGATCTGGACTTCGTCCTGGACGCCTTTCGGGAGAGCATCCGCTTCCTGCAGGAGTCGGGAATCGTGCCCGCCACTGCCCTCACTGGAGAGGCGGACGGGGCCCGGAAGGTGCCTTTCAGCCGGAGCCAGACGGAAGTGTGGCTCGCCACCAAGATGGACCCCGAGGCCTCCCGAGCCTTTCACGAGCAGGTCATCTATGAACTCGACGGGCCCGTGGATTATCCAGCCATGCGGCATGCGGTGCAGCGAGTCGTTCACCGCCACGAGGTTCTTCGGGCGCGGGAGGATCCCGGGGCAGAAGGGTGGATCGTGGAGCCTGCTGCCCACATTCCGGTGCAGGAGGTGGATCTGACACATCTTTCGGAAGGGGAGCGAGATCGGGAACTCGCCCGTCTCATCCGGGGCGATGTGGTTCGCGACTTCGAACTGGAGCAGGGACCCCTGGTCCGCTTCTCCCTGTTCCGCACCGGAGAGGACCGACACACCCTGGTCATCTCCGCCCATCACCTGGCCATCGACGGCTGGTCCATGGGCGTACTTCTGGCGGACCTGGCCCGGTATTATGGTGCGGCGTGCCGTTCCGAGCGATTCGGTGAACCCACCTCCGACTCCCTCACCCGCTTCCTGGCGGACGAGATCGAGTACCTGGCTTCGGAAGAGTATCGGGAGACCGAGGCATTCTGGGTGGGCCAGTACTCCATGTCCATCCCCGAGCCCCTGAAACTCCCTCTGGACCGTAGTCGACCGCCCGCCAAAAGCTATGCGGGGGAACGGCAGAGCGTCCGGTTCGACCCGGAACTCGTGGCGGGCCTCGAGGCGTTCTGCGCCGAGAACCAGGTCACCCTCTTCATCACCCTCTATACGGCCTTTGCACTGTTCATGTCCGAACTCACGGGGCAGGATGATGTGGTGGTAGGGGTGCCCATGGCGGGCCACGCTGCGGCGGGCTTCTGGGGGATGGTGGGCCATGCGGTGAACTTCCTCCCGCTGCGCACCCGGGTGGACCGGCGGCGGAGTTTCAGGGAGACACTTCTGGAGATGCGGGACTACATTCTGGAGCTCAATGACCACCAGCGGTACACCTATGCCTCGCTTCTACGGAAGCTCCCGGTACGGCGCACCTCCGACCAGCTTCCCCTGGTGTCAGTGACCTTCAACGTGGACCAGGGGATGGAGAGCTTCGATTTCAACGGGGTGGAGGCCAGGTACGTGGTGAGTCCCAAGGAGTACGTGAAGCACGATCTTTTCGTGAACATCGTCCTGGAGAAGGAAGCGCCCGTTCTGGAGGTGGATCACAATTCCGACATCCTGGACGCCGAGACGGTCCTGGATTGGATGGATCACTACTTCGAGTCGCTCCGAGCGGCGATACGGGACCCTGCCCGACCCCTGGATGTAACGGCGGTCCACCGCTGACGGCCTGACGGCCAGGCCTCTCGTAGGAGCCTGAGGGTCCGGATGGAGGCCGGGTGCACCGTCAGCTCTCAGAACAGCTTCGCCGTGCAGCCTCAGAACGGGTTCACCCGGTACCCTTCTGTCTGCAGTACCAGATGAGCGGTGATGGCGGACAGGGCCACCTCGACGGGCGCGAGGAGTTCGCCCCGCGGGATGTCGCGTGCGCCCAGGCTCTGTCCGCACATCACGAAGCGCACCCCGAACGCGGCGAGCTCCTCCATCAGTTCCAGGTTGGGGTTTTCGTAGCCGGCAAACTCACGGAAGGCGGCGGCGCCCAGGAAATCCTTGGCAGCGGTGCCATGGATCACCACGGCCACCTGAAGCCGGTGGCGCGGAATGCCCGCGGCCCCATGCATGTTGAGGAACCGGGCCACGGTGTTGAGACCCTGATTGAGGTCCTCGGGGCCCTCGGATCCCACCGCCAGATCGAAGGAAACCCGGTAGGTCATGTCGGCGGGTGCAACAAACTCCG
>PWZC01000249.1 GCA_003567615.1 Gemmatimonadota bacterium
CATTCAGGAACTCGCCTGGGCCGCTCCCCCGTCGTCCGGCGTACCACCGAAGCGATCCCTCCCAGTCGAAGTGAGCCACCCGGTGGGCCGCCCGGTCCAGGACCCAGAATCCGGCCTCGCCTGTCGTGACGGCGTCGGCGCTGAAGAGGAGGGTGTCGGTGACGGGGATGGGTCGGTGGACCAGGGTGTCCCAGGACACGGCAGCCTGCGTGCGGGTGGGATGAGCCCGATCCCGCCTGTCGGCGGCTTCATCTGCCGCACAGCCGCTGGTGAAGGGCATGCCCAGCCCCAGTAGGAGAAGCACCGCGGCCGACGGACCATTTGCGTTGTATCCCTGATGGTTGACGCTGCCCTGTCCGACACCGGGAAGGGACTCTTCATCCATCCGTTCTCCACGGGACGTGGCCGAATTCCTGCGCAGGAAGGCAACCATTCCAAGGAACGCCAGCAGCAGCAGTGGGAGTTGTCCCGCCATCCGGGTTTCGGCCTTGAGGATCCGGCTGGCTTCGTCCCGCTCTACCTCCCGAAGCTGGACCACGAAGGGGGTTCGTAGCTCTGTCGTGGTGGCCATGGCCGGGGAGCCACCCCCCGCACTGCGCGGGATGTCGGCGCTGGATCGGGTCCAAAGTTCCGGACCCCACAGACCGCCCAGCCCGGCAAGGGCCCAACAGCCCAGCCACAGCCAGCGCCTTCGCCGCGTAGACCAGGAGTTCGGGATCTGGAGCGGAGATCGGACGAGTTCCCAGCCGGTGAGCAACCAGAGGCCGATAGCGCCGAAAGTCAGGGTCCAGAGCAGAGATTCCATGGTGTCATTCCGGGTTGGAGGGTGGGGGAACGTCAGGCTCCAGGGGTGTGGGGATGGGGCCTTGCCCGAGGCTGGGATCCAGGCCGGGGAGTCCCAACCGCAATGCCAGTTCGAGTCCGGGAATCCTCCCCTCAGGTGTGAAGTCGCTGACGAGAACGGGGCGTCCCCGAGGATCCACCACCAGGAGAGCGGGGGTGCCCTCAACGCCCAGCCTGCTCAGCGCCCTTCCCGCCGCCTGCGCATGGGCGGCTTCAAGCCGCGGGATGTCCTTCAACGCGGCGGTCACCGGGTCGGAAAGGGGCAGGTCCTGTCGCCCCACCACGCCGATGCGAATGTCCGGCAGGGCCGCAGAGTGGGGCAACCCCCCGGGAGATGTGGCGTCCGACGCCCGCGGTCCGTCGCTGGCGGGGGGAGGCAGGGTCAAGAGCCAACGGCTGAGGGTATGGGTACGATCCGGACAGTCCCCGGGCTGCACCACCAGAATGACCGCGCCGCCTGGCAGGGCGATGGTTTCCAGCGGAGCCTGCCACCGGTCCACGGCCCAACGCGGGAGGACCAGGGCCATCACCGCAAGGCCGGCCAGGAGCCACCCCGAACCCACAGGGGAGATCGGGGTGGCTTGGCGCCCCCGTCGGGGAGCGGGACCGGTGCGCAGAGCGGATCTCATGAGGAGATCACCTGATGGTGTAGATCAGGGGTCAGAGGACGGCTAGAAGACCTCTTCATCCTCCAGTATGGAACTGCTCTTCCAGTAGTCATAGGTGGTGGTGCACTGCCGGAAGAAGAAGAATCCGGCACAGGATTCATTCTCCTTACAGAGCGAGGTTCCTGAACCACCGCACTCGGCCGCGGCGATCTGCGCGTCGGGAGCGGCGGTGAAGAAGGCCGCGCCGGCCAGGAGCATGGCTGGAAGGGTGAGCTTCTGTCGCATGGGATTCCTCCTTGAGAAGGGGTTTGGGAGTTGTCTTCATCCGGACTCGGAACTTCCGGGCGAAGTGGTTTCGCGTTGGACCGAGAGCGCGCGCTCCACCGGCTTCCCCGGGGCATCCCACAGGGGGGGCGTCCCCGGGTGAATCAACATGCCCTGCCCCCGGTGTGATTCTCCATGTCTGGATGGGACTGATTCGGGCCCGCCCCCACCTCCTCTTCCGGAGAGTTCCCGGGGGCGGTCATCCAGTTGATCCCGGCCCCCTTCCTTCGGTATCCTGCAGAGACGGGTTTCCTCGTCCATCACCTCCCAACGACGCCCACCTCCAGCCACCTCCATGGCCCCTCCGGAAGACACGCCCCTCATGAAGCAGTGGCGGGATGCCAAGTCCCGGCATCCCGACGCCCTCATCTTCTTCCGGGTCGGC
Organism: Gemmatimonadota bacterium; assembly: GCA_003567615.1. Lineage (GTDB taxonomy): Bacteria > Gemmatimonadota > Gemmatimonadetes > Longimicrobiales > Gaopeijiaceae > PWLA01. Next base: position 2,161 of record PWZC01000249.1, read on the forward strand.
GACTTCTACGAGCTCTTCAATCAGGATGCCCGGGATGGTGCCAGGCTCCTGGGGCTCACCCTCACCTCCCGGAATAACGGCGCGGCGGCGGAGGTGCCCATGGCAGGGGTCCCCGCCAAGGCGCTGGACGACTACCTGGCAAGGCTTCTGAAACAGGGACGCCGCGCCGCCATCTGCGAGCAGGTGGAAGACGCCTCCCAGGCCAAGGGTATCGTGCGCCGGGAGGTGGTGGAGACCATCACGCCGGGCACGGTCGTCCAGGACGCCCTCCTGAGAGCGGATCGGAACAACTTCCTGGTGGCGCTGGGACTCCACCGGGACGGGAAGGTGGGGGTGGCGGCCACCGACCTCTCCACCGGGGAGTTCACGCTACAGACCGTCGCCCTGGCCACCCTCCCCGCCGAATTGGGCCGCCTGGATCCCGCCGAACTCCTGATCCCCCGTGGGCTCCAGGATCGGGTCCTGGACGCCACGAGTGCCCGGGGCCTGGGCTCCGGTGCACCGAGCCCCGAAGGCTTCGAGGCCCTGGCCGAGCTCGTGTCGGGGGAAGGGGCCGGAGCCCGGGGCACCCTCACGGTGCGCGACGACTGGCTCTTCGACCCGGAGCTGGGTCGGGAGGAGCTCCAGCGCCGCTACCGGGTCCTCTCGCTGGACGGGCTCGGCTTCGACCCTTCCGACGACTTCCTCACCAGTGTGGCCGGCGCCCTGGTGCAGTACGTCCGGGAGATCCAGCCTCGGGGGGCGGAGCATCTCCAGGTCCCCCGCATCCTCCGCCCGGGTCGCGAGATGGGGCTGGACGAGATGACCCGGCGGAACCTGGAGCTGGTGGAGCCCCTCCGGACCGGGGAAGAGGGGGGCACGCTCATCTCGGTGGTGGACCGGACCGTCACGGCCATGGGCGCCCGCCTCCTTCGCCAGTGGATCCTCCGCCCCCTGGTGGAACTCCCCGAGATCCGCCTTCGGCAGGATGGGGTGGCCGAGCTGGTGGAGAAGCTGGACGCCCGGACCCGGCTCCGGGACCTCCTGGCCGATGTCCACGACCTGGAGCGGCTGGCGGGGAAGGTGGGCTCGGGGCGGGCCAACCCACGTGAGCTCCGCTCCCTGGGGCGCTCCCTGGCCATGCTTCCGGCCCTGCGCGACCAGGGGGAGGGGCTGGAGGCGCCCCTCCTTCGCCAGCTCACCGTGGAGCTGGATCCCCTTCCGGACGTGGCCCGGGCCCTGGATGAGGCCATCGCTCCCGACGCGCCCCCGAACCTCCAGGACGGCGGGGTCATCCGCACCGGGCACTCCGCCGAGTTGGACGATCTTCGCGCCACTCGGGACGGCGCCCGGGACTTCATCGCCTCGCTGCAGGTCCGCGAACGGGAGCGCACCGGGATCGGCTCCCTCAAGGTGGGATTCAACCGGGTCTTCGGATATTACCTGGAGGTGACCCGGGCGAATCTGGATCGGGTGCCGGACGACTATGTGCGCAAGCAGACGCTGGCCAACTCCGAGCGCTACTTCACCCCGGAGCTCAAGGAGTGGGAAGAGAAGGTGACCGGAGCCGAGGACCGGATCCTGGA